>CALANC010000202.1 GCA_937925895.1 uncultured Desulfobacterales bacterium | reverse complement strand
GCCGACGGTCTTTTGGGACCGCATCCCCGGGATAAAGCGCTTGAGATCATGAAAGACAGCCGCATCGGAACCATGGGTTTGGTAGCGATTTTATTCGGATTGGCAATAAAATGGGGCGGTATTGCAAGCCTAAGTTACAATCGCAGTATTTTTTTGATCATTGTTCCGGCCTATGCCAGAGCCGGAATTCTGTTTGGTATGCGCTATTTGCCTTACGGTCGGCCTGACGGCACCGGCAAACCCTTTTTTCATGCAAAATTATCATGGCGGCACTTTGGGGGCCTGCTCTTGCCCATCGGCCTTTCTTTGCTCTTAGGACTAAAGGCACTCTGGCTGAACCTGGCCTTTGCGATCATCATCGGTTCAATTCTTTTTTTCTATAGGAAGCGGATGGGATGCATCACGGGTGATATGCTGGGCGCCATGACGGAATTAACCGAAGCGGGATTGTTTTTAATGGCTTCTATCGGAGGATGGTAATGTTACACGGACACGGTGGCAACAGTATGGAATTGGCGCGGGAACTGGGCTGTTCTCGGCAGGAAATCATTGACATGAGCAGCAACATCAACCCGCTGGGCCCTCCCCCGGATTTAATCCGTTATCTAAAACACCATATCGATGCGGTCGGTTTTTTTCCGGAGGTGGACGGCAGAGAGGCCTCAGAACGTTTTGCCGACAGCTGCCGCATCGATCCAAAACGAGTCCTGGCAGGCAATGGCACGACTCAGATTATATATTCAATTCCCCAGGCACTTGAAATAAGGCGTGCCTTAATTGTCGGTCCGACCTATTCGGATTATGCAGATGCCTGCCATTTGCATAATGTCAAGACCACCTTTGCCTTTGCTGAAGCGTCAAAAAAATTCCAGATCGATATCAATCAGATTAAAACCCAGCTGGATAAAGTAAATGCCGTCTTTATCTGTAATCCTAACAACCCGACCGGATCGCTGATATCGCCGCATGAGCTTAAATATTTGTGCCGGTCATATCCAGGAATTTATTTTATCATCGACGAATCCTATCTGCCATTTGTCCCGGGCGGGGAAGCGCTAAGTCTGCGCAAATTGGATTCCGGCAACCTGTTGGTCTTATCCTCGATTTCAAAGATATTTGCCATCCCCGGCTTGCGAATTGGGTTTGTTATTTCGGCGGCTGAAATTATAAAAAAATTCCAGCGTTTCCTCCAGCCTTGGAGTGTCAACAGCCTAGCCCAACTCGCTGTTCGAAAACTGACGGCCATTGAGAATGGCGCCGATGTATTCATTCAAAAAACACAACGCCATATTCAGGCTGAACGACGCCGGTTTTTAGATGCCGCCAAGGATTTTTCAGATATTCAACTGTTTCCGAGCACGACGAATTTTATACTGGCGGGGCTGCCGTATGGCCTTCAGGCCGAAGATGTTATCAATCAACTGGCCCAGGACAAAATTCTGATCAGAAATTGCCATAACTTTAACGGGCTTTCCAACCAATTTATCCGAATTTCGCTGAAAACACCTGAAGCCAATAATATGCTGGCCGCAAAGCTATCAAAAATGGCCCGGACCAGGGGCGACAGGATATGGAAATCCAAAATGGAAATTAGTGCGGGTCGATAATGGATTTGCTCCCATCATTATATGCTCTTCCGACGGCTTTTTTTTTAGATATTCTCCTAGGCGACCCCCAATACCTGCCGCACCCCATACGCTGGATGGGAAAGACCATCGAAACACTCGAACCTCTTTTCCGGAAGATACCGCTGCAATCAGCGTTTAACGGGTTGCTGTTTGCCATGAGCCTCGTTATCAGCGCTTGGAGCCTGACCGCTTTGTCACTTGCAGTCGCCAATGGCCTGCATCCACTGCTAAAAATCGGCCTGGAGATCACCTTTATCTATTATTGTATCTCGGCCCGATCTTTAAAAGACGCTGCCATGGAGGTCAGCCGTAGTCTTGTGCAAAAAAATGTCGCGAGCGCCAGAAAAAGAGTTGCTTTAATTGTCGGCCGTGATGTCGATAAATATGAAGAAGATGGGATTGCAAGAGCCGCAGTAGAAACGGTAGCTGAAAATTTAATGGACGGCGTCATCTCACCGCTGTTCTTTGCGGCCATTGGTGGCGCCCCTCTGGCAATGGCTTACAAGATGGTGAACACACTGGATTCAATGGTAGGGTATAAAAATGAAAAATACATCAATTTCGGAAAAGCTTCTGCGCGGTTTGATGATGTTTTAAACTATATACCGGCGCGACTATCCATACCGCTGATAGCCATTGCATCTCAGATTCTTGCAGGCAAAGGCTTGCTCTCGGTTAAAACTGCTGTCCTGGAGGGATCCAACCATTCAAGTCCGAATGCCGGGTTGCCGGAAGCAGCATTTGCCGGCGCCCTTACAGTTAAACTCAACGGCCCCAACTATTACAATGGAAAGCGGGTAGACAAACCCTACATTGGCGTCCGCTTCGGGGAAGCCAGAATTGCGCATATCAAAAAAGCGTGCGATATAATGATGTTGTCTTCTTTATTATGGCTGGGTATTTTGTGGGGCATAACAGCTGCCGTTAAATTCTATACGTAATCGGCACCTTGTCATTCTAAAGGATCAGAAATTGCGCTCGTGGCATTAAGTTGTTTTGTTTTCAGGTTGTGGATGGGCCGCATTCTGCCGCGCCTGCCTGCGCTGAGCGATCTCTTCCTGGAAAACCCAATCACGTGGAATCTCTTTTTTCTTCCATTTTTCTTGAAATAGATAGTTGGAAATCTGGGCTGCAAATATGTGTTCATATTTCGAAAAGGGGATATAAGCAATAAAAGAAAAAGCAAAAAGAAAGTGGATCGCCCAAACAACCACGTAAAGGGACTTTAGCGCTTCTGTTCCGGCCAGCGCTTTGATCATCGTGCCGCAAACAAAACCAACGGGGGACCAATCCGCTGCAGGTGGGTTTAAAACGGCTATCCGGATGCCTTCAACGAGAAATCCGGAAATAACCACCAAAAAAAGAAGCCCCAACAGGATCCCGTCCTGAGCGTTTTTTACCATCCGCTCCGGTTTGCCGATATATTTCCTGTAAAGTCCAAAGCCGATGCCAACAAGCAGCAGGAATCCGGCTGTATCGAGAATCAGGGAGAAAAGAAGCCATATCCCGCCTTCCAGAAATTGCACAATATAATAGTTCAGGCTTCTGCCGGCGGTACCCAAAAAAAGGATGGTAAACCCCCACATAATTCCCATGAGCATCAGTCCTCTGATCACACTCCTGGGAAAAACACGTTTTGCAAATATACAGTCGGACGAGAAAAATTTGATGATGCTCAACCAGACGAGCCCAGCAGGGCCCATGCCCTTTAACTCTTGATCGGCATCCATCCCTTTGCTCCAGATTCTGATCTTACCCCAGAATCCCAAGACAAATATGATAACCGTCAGACCTGCAAATGCATAGAAGACCTTAATCAAGCCATCGGGAATATTCCAAAATTCCACCGCCATTGGCACCCCCTCTCGTTACACGATTACACGGGTTTTCCGCCGAATACAAAATTTTCCTGACGCCGCAGTATTTTTCGAACCACAAAGGGAACATATCTGCAGTTTTTGCAATTTTCCCCAAAATCATTGGTTCCCGGACAGAGCCGGCCACTGCCGTAATTCATTATCAACTTTCCATCATGCGCCTCGAGTTTGTCATAGGGATGGAAAAAGGTCATATCCAATATCTCCTTTTCCGCGGGTGTAAAACCCTCGAGATGTACTTTGCACAGCATTGTCTTTTCTCCTAATTTTACAACAGGGCGGCCAGGTATTGGGTTATGTCGTTGATCTTAAGCGCATCCTCATAAGCACGCCATTCTTCGACCACGGGGTGGGGTGTCGTATGGGTCCTGGTGGCAAGATTAAGATAGCAAACCGGGCAGTTGGTCAGCACGGTATCGGCACCTGTCTGCTTGGCTTCCATAAACAATTTCCTGGCGATATTGGCTGAAATGTCTGGATTGACCGCTCTCTCACCGGCTGAACCGCCGCAACACCTGCTCAATTTGCCGTGTCTTTCCATATTTATTAATCTCATTCCCGGCACCGCGTTTAACAGCTTGCGCGGCGGTTCCAGGATAGGCTTTCCCATAAAGGGTCTGGCCATTGCACATGGATCATGATAGGTCACAGTTTCTTCAACGGGTTTGCTGAATTCCAACTTTCCTTCTTCTACCAGATCGGCCAAAAGTTCCACGGTCGCCATGGCTTCAAAAGGAAGCTCATCACCATAAAAATAAGGCCAGAGATACTTCATTATATCAAGGCACATGGGGCATGAAACGGCCAGACGCTTAATGCCTTTATCACTAAAGGCCTTGACCATGTGGTTTGCCAGCTCCGCCATAATGCTCCATTCTCCACTGCCGGCCGCCTGGGGGAAACCGCAGCACCATGACTTATCGGGATCCAGCATGGTAAAGGGCCCGGCAGCATCGAGCAGACGCACCGCACCCTCGGCCATCTGGGGTGAATCCCAGGCGCAGCCGCAGCCTTCATAATAGCCGATCTCGGCTTTATCGGCCATTTCGACATCATCGGGAAACCAGATCTTATATTTGTGGGCTAGCTCAAAGGGAAAAGGAGAGCGCAGTTTATGGTAGTTTTGTAAAGGCCCTTTTTCAAGTACCTCGGGGCACCCCACCTCTGACGCCGCGATCTTACGACGAACGCTCCACCACAATTTTTTGGTGTCGATACCCACGGTACAAACCTCACCACAGGTTCCGCAAAGAGCACATTTCCATAAAGAATCTTTAAAATTCTTCAGCTCTGCTGTACTCACTTTTTTAGAAGAAAACAATCTGCCTTTCAGCGTGTGCGTTTGTTCAATATAACCTTTATAGGCATGTATTCTGGCCGGCGGCGATATATTGGGGTCGTCGGTAACATCCTGGACCGGACACCAGGCCAGACATTCATTACAACGCGTACAGGCGTCCAGTTCGATAAGCTCCTTTTTGGTGAGCCCCTCCGTAAAATCAAAAGGTTTTTCTGTCATTTAATTTTCCCTTCCCTGGCTAACACCGACAGACCGTTTTTATGATCGGTACCACTTTGTAGTACATATGTCAACCAAAAGTCAAATTCGTATTTGACAAGCTCTGGTTATTAATATACCACAATGTAGTATATACTATAGAAAATAGATTTCCCTATCACCAAAAGGAGGTATCCAGCATTTCATAGGTTAATGGATTAGAAACAGAAAATTTATGGAATAATTTTTCCATTGAAATCTATGCCACATCGTGGTATGACGTGCGCAAAAAAAGCACTAATAATCACTAAAGCCAGCAGGCTGGTATGACTCTGTCAATCGTAATCGTCTATTTATCTGTGTGTATGTTATTGGGATTTGCCGGCAAATTGCGTACCAAAAGCTCGGAAGATTACGCGCTTGCCGGAAGAAAGATGCCGGCATGGATGGCAACCCTGAGTATTGCCGCCACTTTGGTCGGCTCGGGGGTCACCGTGGGCGTCGGGGAGCTCGGTTATTCCGTCGGGATCTCAAGTATTTTATATCCCACCATTCTGGGGATCTGTTTGTTTTTCAGCATGTGGCTCGCTGCGGCTCGCTTCCGAAAATCCTTAAAATATAC
>CALANC010000201.1 GCA_937925895.1 uncultured Desulfobacterales bacterium | reverse complement strand
ACAAAAATATTGGCTGAAAAAAGTGTATATTCGCCATGGCTAATCTGCAAATTCATAAGCCACAAATGCGGAATGTTTTTTCCCTATGTTGGACCATGCCTTAGCATCGACCAATAACACTTGCGATATCACTTTGAAACAAGTAATTTTGAAAGGTTGGGATGCCGGTAAAATCCAACTTTTGATCGCATTAATTTCTATACTGATTTTTTTGATATCAAAACTTTGCCCTTAACTGATGTATTCTCAATATATTAAAAGTTGACGTAGCACCGTAATAATGGGAAGATTGTCAGATTCAAATACTCAGGATAGGCGGTTTCCACTTTTTTGACATAATATTTCAATAGGTTGAAAAGTTTCGATCTAATATAGATAATATGCCAAGAAAGAAAAAAAGATAAGAGTATGAAAGACAAAACTGTTGTAATTACAGTTGCTAACAGTGGTTCAGGAAGAGCTATATTTTTAATTTAACGTTTATACGACTTAAAATCTCTCGCAGCTGAAACGGTTTGCCAATTACGCCGCAGGCATAATCCTCCAATTCTTATGGCGGATTCGACTCAGACCACAGGCACCACAATATAAAGCCCTCGGAGTTTCAGTTCGAGGGCTTTTTTAATAATGAAGGTTAGGGGGGCCGCGGAATCTTTTGTGATTGTTGCAATCTAAAAAATTCGGATATGTAAAGAGTGTCGCTCTCTTTTTCACATTCGTTGATAAACTGAAAAACTAAAGAATGTTCCTCTTTTTCTGCTAAACTGGGTGAGGATATTGCATGCGCTTGTCTAAGATCCAGCAGTCTGGATCTGTTCTAAATCAATCCTGCCAATTCAAGACAGGTTCTCATTTGAGCCTTTTCTTCCGCTGTGGGCTCCAGATTAGGTCTTCGAGCCTTGCCCACCTTTCTACCTTGAATATTCAGCAGCTCTTTTATCTTACCGGGAAACGGTTTTTCAGAATAGCATTTTACCAGCGGAAGAATTTTCTTGTGGATTTCCACCGCTTTTGCTTGATCACCCGATTTGAATGCTTGCCACTGCTCGACACAGAGCCGCGGGGCGACAGTCACCAGTGCAGATATTGCGCCACAAGCACCGGATACATAACTCCCGTACAAAAGCGCATCACATGCTCCATAGATTTTGATCCTGTTTCCCAAAACTGACACCATTTCAGCAAGCACGACCGGGTCTACCTGTTTGATGCCAATAATTTCGTCAATTTCTGACAATTTCTCAAGCGCCCGGGTAGAAATGAGATTCGTCGGTACAACATTATAGATAATGATCGGGAGTCCGACCTTTAGACCTATTTCCTTGAAAAACGCATAATTACCTTCCAAGATCGCACCATAATAGAATACAGGTGTGACCAATAAAGCATCTGCGCCGATTGATCTTGCCTCAAGCCCTGCTTTCACCACTTCTCGGGTCGAATTCCGGATTATCCCTGCCACAATCGGTATATTTTTCTCGTTTTCTTCGATCAAGATCTCCAGACACGTACTCAGTTCTTTATCAGATAAAAAAGCGCCTTCACTGGTGCTGCCGCCGCTACTGATACCGTCAATATCACTTGCGTATAAAAACCTCACTTCAGCCCGAAAGGCTTCATGATCGATATTTTCGTTTTCATCAAACGGTACAACCGTCGGCGGAATCATCCCTTCAATTGACTTAAATGACATTCATTTTCTCCTGAAGTAATAATGAAAGAAGATTTCTTTTCTGATGACGTAAAATCATTTTGTTGTTAATTTTAGCGCCGCGGTTATTTTTTGACTGGCTTCAATGACCATGGAAGACAGCTCAGGTATTCTCTTGCGAGAGACACGCACAGAGGGTCCGGAAACACTTATAGAAGCGACAAAACGCTGGTTCGGGTCAACCACGGGAGCGGCAATACACCGTACCCCCGGCTCATTTTCTTCATTATCAATTGCATAGCCTCTGTTCCGTATCGTTTGAATTTCTTTCAGTAGCTGATCGACATCTATAATTGTATTCTGCGTGAAATGCGGTAATCCTATTTCACGAACGATTTCCTTTATCTCTTCGTCACTGAGAGAAGCCAAAATAGCTTTGCCCACGCCTGTTGAATGCAGATACACTCTTTTGCCAACCGGCATTGATATGCGTAAAGTTTGATTGCTCTCCACACTTTCAATAGAAACGACCTGCTGGTTATCGAGGACTCCAAGATGAACAGTTTCGCTGCTTCTTTTGGAAAGCTCCGTGATCAAAGGAAAGACAATCTCACGAAAATCAAAATTTTTAAGTACGATGCTTCCAAGTTCAAATATTTTTAGTCCAAGACAATACTTTTTGGTCTGTCTATTATGATTAATGAAGCCCTTCTTTGTAAGAACCCTCAAAAAACGATAAACGCTTACTTTCGGAATTGAAAGAGATTCGACAAATTCAGAAACTGAAATTTCTGGCCTATCCATATCAAAGGATTCGATGATTCGGAGCGCCTTTACTACCGATTTTAAACCGTACTCAGCCTTAGTTTTCATGCCAAGACTCCCTTATAAAACACTCTATCAATTTGCGGTCTTTTCCAATTAAAGTATAGTGCGCTGGCTTTTTCTATTTTTGACTTGACAGCCTTTTTGGCCTTATGTAATGTTGAAATAAGAAACCCCTGTATCACATTATGATAATAATTACGACTCGTCAAGAAGTTCTTTTAGTGAGTTAATGACAGGTCATAACCGGATTAAGATCCTTTGATAGGGGATTCATCTCCTA
>CALANC010000200.1 GCA_937925895.1 uncultured Desulfobacterales bacterium | reverse complement strand
GACCCGATCGGCATTTTGTAGCTTGATTTTAAGCGTTGAATCCTGTATATTCACGGATTCTTTACGGAGAGTAGCTCAGTTTGGCCAGAGCGCTGCGTTCGGGACGCAGAGGTCGCAAGTTCAAATCTTGTCTCTCCGATTCATTTCAAGCGGACCAGAGCAGTAGCCTCTAATGAAACCAAACCGTCCCACCTGAGACTCTAAGGGGGCAGTCAAACATTTTTTAAAAATTGACTTAACTTTAAACTTTTACTATAGTTGCGGTAAGAATAGGGGTTCAATTGATCTCCTTTATTTGTGATCAATTTAGGGCGTTAAATATTGAATGATTCTAAAAAACAAATGAGTTTGCCCCAGAAAGAATCTCCCAGTCTTTACAAAAAGGCCATCCGTGGCGGGTTTTGGCTTTTCGCACTACGATTTTTTGTCCAATTTATCGCATTCGCTAAGATGGTGATATTAATGCGTGTGCTTGTCCCCGCGGACTTTGGATTGCTGGGCCTTGCAATGCTTACACTTGCCATGATGGGTAGCTTTTCTGAGATAGGTTTTCGGCAAGCATTAATCCATAAAAAAGAAAGGGCAGAAGAATATCTAGATGTGGCTTGGACAGTAGCGTTGTTGCGCGGAGTGTTAGTCTTTATTGTTGTGTTTTTGATTGCACCGCCGGTAGCACGCTTTTTTGATTCCAGCAAACCGCTCGAACCGCGTGACATTTTAAAGCCGCAGACATTGGTTCATTCTCTGACAAAAAGTGAAGATGCTTTTGCCGGATACTTGACTGAGCACTTTTCGTTCGAAACCAAAGTGTTTTTGGATGAATACAACTCTGACGATGGTGTAAGCGACGAACTTATCCAGAGCATTGTGGTAGACCTCAATCGGATTGCAGGCGGGCAACTACTATATAGCCCATCTTTGTTCGAAGATATAAAACTTTCAAGTTATGCAAGGGGAATCGTAGAACCCTCCAAAAGCATTGATAACGTTTTTCGAACGAACAAGCTTCTGCTTCAACAGGCCTTTCCTCTTGAAATTCGCGTGACAGCCATTGATGTCCCACAATGCATAGCCGTGATCCGAGTGATAGCTTGTGTCGTTCTGTTTGGAGGTCTCACCAACATCGGTGTCGTTTTTTTTGAAAAGGAGTTGGATTTCCATAAAAAGTTCTATTTCCATGCCAGCAGCAATATTATTGCCGCCGTTGTCACGATAACCTTGGCGCTTATTTATAGAAACGTATGGGCACTGGTGTTTGGAAAGATCATTGGCGCTGTTTCAAATCTGATCCTGAGTTATATTATGCATCCGTATCGCCCGAGACTGAGTTTTGATATCAAAAAAGTCAAAAAGCTCTGGAACTACGGAAGACACATGTTTGCAATGCGGATGATTGAGTTTTTCTGTTTACATGGCGATGATGCAATACTTGCAAAAATGCTTGGGGCAACAGCGCTTGGTTTTTATCAAAAAGCGTATCAGATTGGCAATCTTGTCGCGATGGAGATAGGGAATAAAGTTGCTGAGGTGAGTTTTCCAGCATATTCAAAATTGCAGGACAATATCGAAAAAGTCAGGGCAGGATACTTAAAATCCGTCAAAGTGACCAGTCTGGCTGTATTTCCCATTACCGGGGTTTTGGTTCTGCTGGCGCCGGAACTCGTCGTAAATATCCTGGGTGAAAAATGGCTTGAGATGGTTCCTGCGATGAGAATAATGTGTTGTTTTGGTCCAATAAGGTGCATGCAGAGAGGGCCGGTCTTTATGGGCATCGGACGACCGGACATCCTTAAAACGTTAAGTTTTATACGTTTCATTCTAATCGCTGTTTCCATTTATCCATTGACGAAATATTATGGTATGGTGGGCACATCGATAGCGATTTTTTTTCCGGCAATTGTGTGTCAGCCCATAGGATATTATCAGATTGAAAAGCTCATTGGAGCCAGAGCAATAGATGTTTTGAAGATACTGCTATTGCCAGTTTCAGCAACTCTGATAATGATGGGAGGCACGCAGGCCCTTATGACCTGCTTTGAAAGCATAGGGATGACAGAACTTATAGCGCTTCTGATTACAGCTTGTATAGTTTATGCGGCCGTATTATTTGTGAGCAAATGGATGTTTCCGGAGCATGATGTTGTGAAATTAATAAAAGAGATATGGAGTGGCATGTAGCGATGTGTTTTCGCTGCTTTTTGTAGTGAGTTGGTTTTAAGCGGAGTTGAAGAGTTGGGTTTCTCGAGACAGTTCTGTTATACTCAATGAGGCTTAGCCGGATAGTTGGGCTAAGATATATGATGCCCTGTGGAAATGTCTATTAAATGAATACCAGATTTGTTTAGGAGTTCGTGATGCCCGGTTTGAATTTTATATGTAAATATAACACTGACATTGAATCAATAAGAGACTCTTATGATGCGGCCCTCAAGGCTACGCTCCTCGAAGACAACTATACAGTAAATACCCTTTTTGAAGAAAACAACTTCTTGCTGGGCAGTACCGTTCACCCAGGCTATTCAATCCAGACTTTTGAACGTGATAGTATGTTTTTTTGTCTTGAGGGAGCCATATACAATCTGGACGATTCCCAAACAAAAGATCAGATCACCTCTCTCTCTAAAGCTATTTTGAAAAATCTTGAAGATGGCAAGAAGAAGCTTGCTGAATGGCTGTGTCAGACCGATGGGGATTTTGTTGTCTTTGCATACAATAAAAAATCAGACCGTTTTGTTGTATTTAACGATGTGTTTTCAAGGCTTCCGATTTACCTGTATGCAAATAAGTCCGGTGTAGTTTTGTCACGTAATTATAATTTTATTTCTGGAATGATAGATAATAAAGAGTTTGACCCCATGTCGATAGCTCAATTTATGATGCTGCGATTTTCTCTTGGCGACCGAACCCATTTAAAGAATGTATTCAGGCTAAAACCTGCTGAGGCTGTTGTGGTGGATGCTAAAACTCAGATCGTCGACCGCCATGTGGTGCATGTGTTTAATGTGGAAGAAAAAACACATGCCCATCGTTCCGTAAAAGAAAATGCAGAAGCGATGGTGCCCTTGTTTCTGGAAGCGTGTAAAGGCCGTGTGCGACATGACCAGAAAACCATTCTTTCGTTGAGTGGGGGGCTGGACTCGCGTGCCGTGGCTGCGGCACTGAAACGCAATGGTGACGATTTTACCGCCATGACAACACTGGATGTAAATGGGGTCGCATCTGTTGATGTTCAGATGGCAGAAAAGGTTAGCGCTGCGCTTAAGATTGATTGGAGATTGCTTAAACTCAAACCGATTCGGTCACGGGATATGCTCAGAATCCTTCGCCTCAAGGCCGGGTTAGTTTATCTTGGAAAAGTTCATTCAAATCAGCTATATGATAAGATTATCGAGGAGTATGGAAGCAATGTAACTTTTTGGGGGGGGCTTGCAGGTGACAGGATTCTTCATGACATACGACCTCGCGGCTTGCAGACAATGGAGGACTTGGTCAGATATGCCTTGGGGGCGGATGTGACTGTGCCGATTGAAACGGCGTCCAAGATAACAGGGGTGCTAAAAGAAGATATTATAGCTGAACTCAGAAAGGAATTTGAATCTTATCCGGAAAAGGATCTGGCCCAAAAATACGTTCACTTCCATATATATGGACAGGTGATAAAATGGCTTGTCGAGAGTTATGATAGGCCTTCCTGCTACTTCAATACAGCGACGCCTTTTCTCTCCCCCGAATTCTTTTCTTATGTGATGGCCTGCCCAGACCGACAGAAGGACGATCTTTGGCTTTATACGAATTTCCTGTACGCTTTAAACCCTGAGATGTCGAAATTGCCACGTGCCAGGAATTGTTTCCTTGAACCGATCGTAATTGATCATCTCCGGCATAGTATGGGGCACCTTATGCGTAACCTTGAAGTTAGGCTTCGGAGGTTTCCGAACCCTGCGAGATTTATATACAAAAAACTAAAAAAGGCGGTAGCAAAACCAGAATTGACTAAAAAGTACCAACACCCTCCCCAGCTCATAGAATGTATGAGAGCGCAAATAGAAAGTTGCCCACACATTGCTGAAGTCCTCGATATCGATGGACTCAAGGAGGTCCTTGGGAATCTGGATGTCCAGAAGCCGGAAGGCGTAGCCAATATCTTTACCCTGACTTCAATGATCGAATATCTGTCGACCGGTAAAAGTTCTATTGAAAAATATCATGAGGCTGACTTAGGTTCTTTTAATCCAGAAATTTATAAAGGAAAGTTACGCGGGAATTTTTCTGACTCCTGAATGTCTCAAATATTTCAGTTATTCGTCTTTCGAAATAGCAGGAGGCCTTAAATCTGCATGAGCCAAATGATACCTCTTATAATAAATGGGATGATCGAGCATGTTGAACAGTCTCAGGGGCAGATTGTCTTTAAGGATAATCTATTTCAAAGAGTTCTCCATCACATTAATGTATCCGAGACGATAACTGCCAAGGTGATCTGTGACTCAATTCCTGGAAAAGGAATTTCTTGTTATTATATTTCATTTTTCTCACAAAAACCACAGCAACTTGAGTTCCAAC
>CALANC010000199.1 GCA_937925895.1 uncultured Desulfobacterales bacterium | reverse complement strand
GTTTACCAAGAGCAGGTGATGAAAATAGCCGGAGACCTGGCCAATTTTTCCATGGCTGACGCCGATGATCTCCGCAAGGCAATGGGGAAGAAAATTCCGGAGATTATGGCAAAGCATAAGGAACATTTTATGCAGGGTGCCATAGAAAACGGAATTTCGAATGATAGAGCCGGGAAAATATTTTATCTCATGGAAAAATTTGGCGGCTATGGATTTAACAAATCCCATAGCGCCGCTTATGCTATGATCGCTTATCAGACGGCTTTTCTTAAAGCTCACTTTCCTGTGGAATTCATGGCTTCACTGCTTACAAGTGAAATGCAATCCACAGATAACGTGGTCAAATACATTGCCGAATGCCGTAACAGCGATATTCAGGTTCTCCCTCCAGATATTAATGAAAGCGGCAAGGAATTCACAGTGATAGGATCGAAGATACGATTCGGTCTCGTGGCCGTCAAGAACGTCGGTGAAGGTGCCATTGAATCCATCATCGAGGCTAGAAAAGAAGCGGCATTTTCGTCGCTGTGCGACTTTTGCGAACGGGTGGATCTAAAAAAGGTTAACAAACGTGTCATAGAAAGTCTGATTAAATGTGGCGCCTTTGATTCTACCGGCGAATACCGTTCCAGAATGATGGCATATTTGGAAGATTGCCTCGATTACGGACAACGGGTTCAGAAAGAAAAATCGGATCCGCAAATCGGGCTCTTTGATTTGCAAGAAAGCCGGCAGGCAATCAACTTGCCTCCTGTGCCCGAAATTGATGAATGGAGAAAAAAACAGCTTTTAACATTTGAAAAAGAGTCTCTGGGCTTTTATATCACCGGACATCCTTTGGATGGTTATGAAGAGCTACTTGAGAAATTCACCAATGCAAATTCAATTGTCCTGAAAGAGAAGAACGACGGTGAAACCATAAGGGTAGGTGGGATCGTCAGAGATACCAAAATAATTAAGACCAAAAAGGGCGATTTAATGGCTTTCGTAAACCTGGAAGATCTGCACGGATCAATCGAAGTTACGGTATTTTCATCGCTCTATGTAAAGGTTTATGATCTTTTGCTTGAGGATACTCCGTTATTGGTACAAGGGCAGCTACAAAAGGATGAGAACTATATTAAGATGTTGGCGGATGCGATTATTCCCATGGATAAAGCTGAGGAGATATGGACGACAAGCATTCACATTAACATTGACATAACCCTTACCGAAAAATCGATGCTTTTGGAATTGAACGATATTCTGAAAAAGTACCCCGGTTCCTGCAAATCCTATATTCACTTGCGAAACCCTGACCGGACAGAGACGGTTATCGCCCTCTCTGATACCGTCAAATTAAAGGCGGGTAGGGGATTAACCCGTGAAGTCAATAAATTTTTTGGCTATGATGCTGTCGAAACGATTTGCACGCCCGCTACATCTTCTGTATAACCTGTTCGTAGGCCGTCTTCGATTCTTTCTCCAACAGGTCCTCCAGCCCCATGTACCGCGGTGAAAAATGAAAAGGTGTAAACTGTTTTACCTGAGCCTTGCCAGCGATGCTGCCAGCCTGTCTGGCCGTCAAGTGACATTTTTTTTGGGCAATATCTTTGTCCTTTTCAAGAAAAGCGGCTTCAATAAATAGCTGATCGGCGTTCTTGGCGAGTTTAACCATTTTGTCCACATTCGATTGGTTATACATCACATCTACAACATATGAAACTTTCTGACCAGGAGTTATGAGAGCAATCTGGTCGGCCAAATCACCTAAGACGAATTTTTTTTCCAAATTGTTCTTGCCGAAACAAACCACGAATTTCGAATTCCGGTCCTCATTAGTAAAAAGAGCCTGTTTGAATTCATTCAGCCAAGGACCGATTTCAAGCCCCAGCTCAGCCACACGGTCTTTTATTATGTTGACGTGAAACCGTTCTTTTATGGTAAACCCCAAACAGGGGATACCGTGATCAAGGATTTCTGCAAAAACTGTTATAGCGGGTTCCTTGTGCAGAATGCCGTTAAACGGCTGTTCAACCGCTTTAGACGTTGGTTGAAATCCGTTTTTACACAGATAACTTTTGCCGAGCAAATGATCTCGGCGCACTTCGGTTATGTGTAAGGTTAAGCTATTGGTATAATGCTTGACGAGGTTCCATGAGTACCCGCCGAGTCTAGCCTCGACATTTTTTATAAAACCCTTTGGGCCATACATGAAGAGGTTTTGATCCCGACCAAGAAAAAGACGCAACATCCTGTCAAACCCTACAAAGTGATCCATATGCGTATGGGTGATAAAAACATGACTGATTTTAAGGATTTCTTTTGCCGAGAGTGAATAGATATCTCCTAAATCAAAAACCACCGCACGTTTTTCTAAAAAGAATTGGATGAAGAGTCCCGGATCATCAAAAGGTCCGTTAATCAACCTGGGAAAAAAGGAAGGGCGCATGGTTATGGTAAAAATTTGGAAACTTGCTGGTTTATGCAGCGATATATTTCCTCGTCAGAACCGAAAATGTCGACGACCACTTTATGATGAATTAGGGTTTCGATGACATAGGCGGTGATGTAAAGGCTGACAACGTTAGGATGGGTAACAATATGTCTAAACGGTGCATTTTGATAGTCTATATCAAAGCTATCCGCTCGAGAGAGTTTTTCGATGCACTTAACGATTTGTTCTTCAAGGACATTTTTGTTGGTTGTTTCCACAAGATTATTTTCAATCAACTTCATAGCGATGGCGTTGGCTAGTGGCTCGAGGTTGTTTCTTGCGGTCTCAATTGCTTTTCTGCGTTCATATTCTTTTGATGATTCGATTTTTGACAATATGCTCGCTTCGCGAGAGCTTGTCCTGAAAACCTTGGCCATAAACGCTTACCTCAAAGGATTCTTATTGGAATTCGATATGCCGTTCCATATTAAGGGAATAATACTGCCGAGAACAGACGATTGCAAGAAAAATGTTATTCATTCCGACATATCCGGATCAAGTTTCTTCAATCACTATTTGGGCGGTTTTTTTCCCACCCCAACGGTTCCAACGCAACCGGAATGCAATCTGATCAAAATTTTCTCTCAAAACACTTTTTTTGTCGATGTTGAATTGAATGGCATTAAATGCTTTACTGATTTTTCCAGTATCTTGTTTTAAGTGCATACGTCGGTGATTATTCCCGACTATTTTAGAAGATTCAACCTTAACATTTTTGGCCATAAAAAGCGGTTCGTGATTACCGGTGCCAAAGGGTGTCAACAACTCTATTTCTTCGATGAGACTAGTAGAAATATCGTCAAAAGCAAGTTCATAATCGATTAAAACTTTTGGTATGAAATCAGAAGGTTTGGTTGTTATACCAATTGTATTTTCGAAGTTTTCTTGGAAGCATTCTATTTTTTCTACCTTTAATTTTAGTCCTGCCGCCATTGAATGCCCACCAAAGTTTTCAAGATCACCGGCGCAGGCTGAAAGCCCCTTAAAAATATCAACATCAGGGATACTTCTTGCAGAACCTTTTCCCATCCCACCGGATGTGGCGATAAGAATGGTAGGACGAAAATATTTTTTCATAAGGCGGTTAGCTACGATCCCGAGAACACCCAAATGCCAATCATCATGAGCAAAGATCAAGCTTTTTCTTAGAAGTAGGTGCGGGTTTTTTGCAATATGATTTTCGACTTGTTTGAGTATTTCATTTTCTAAATGGCGTCGATTTTGATTCATTTGGTTGAGTGAATGCACAATTATTCCTGCTGTCTCAACACTCGTTGTGGTCAATAGGTCTACCGCTCTTGAGGCGTGGTCCATCCTGCCGGCTGAATTTAGCCGAGGCACCAAGGCAAATACGATATCATCGGCATCGACAGCATGTTTATCCAGTCCACAGACTTCAATCAAGGCGTCAAGGCCGACCCGATGCGTTGAATGGATGGTTTGTATTCCTGTTTTGGAAATTATGCGATTTTCAGCAACAAGGGGAACCATATCACCCAAAGTTCCTAAAGCGACAAGATCGCATAGGTTTTTTAGATTGGGTTCCGGTGTTTTGCGCCAAAAATGGTTGTCACGCAACTTTTTCCGCAGGTAAATCAAAAGATAAAAGGCGACCCCGGCACCCGAAAGATGGTGGAGGCCGGACGGGCAGTCATTGCGCTTGGGATTAATTACAGCAACCGCAGGAGGTATATGATCTGAAATCGTGTGGTGATCCGTAATGATGACGTCAATCCCAACAGCCTGTGCAGTTTTGACTGCCTCATGGCTGCCGGAGCCACAGTCTGCGGTAATGATCAGGTCTATCTTATTCGGCAAGGCGTAATCTAAAATATGACGGCTTTGGAGACCATATCCTTCGTTTATTCGGTGAGGAATATAGAAGGACACCTCGATGCCCGTTGCACGAAAAAATTCCAAAAGGATTGATGTGGCGGTAATTCCGTCAACATCATAATCGCCGAATATCAATATTTTTTCACGACGCTCTTGAGCAGTTAATATACGATTTGCTGCAACATCCACATCCTTTATAGAGTAAGGCGGATGTAAATATTGCAACGAAGGAAAGAGAAATTTAGAGGCATCTTCACTTGAAAAAATGTTTCGATTGACAAGAGTTGCAGCGATAGCTGGATGGCATTTTAGGACGTTACAGTGTTTTTGGACCGTGTGAGGGTCAGGTTGTAGAAAGTGCCAATGTTTTTTCATTAAGTGGCCCTATATCTCAAATTTGTACATTGGACAATACAAAATTGATGAACCTGTAAAAAGTCTGATTTTGCGCGCTCCGCAAGCAATTTTGGAATTCATGCTTCGCTTGGCTAAATTGCAAGAACTCGGACTAACGCCCTCAAACAGCTTGCAATTTTTAACGCCAGGCTCATCATGAATCTTTTTCCAAAATTGCTCGATGTCGCTTACAAAAGACTTTTTACGAGTATGTCAAAATTGGCCATCATTTTTTTGTTCTGAATTTTTTATTGAAATCGTTTGCAGAATAGTGTTACTTTTCACCACATCATTAAGATTCACAAGATTTAAATAGAATAATTCCTCTTTAAATTGGAAACCATAAAAAAATATCTCCGTGTTGATCGCAGGGAAATTCACTTTCTAAAATTTATTTTTGAAGGTTATGATGGCATGGCGACGGTGACAACGATTGATCCAGATCTGGGTATTGTGTTACTGAGCATTTCCCCCGGATGTGAAGGCGATGTAGAAATGGTTTTACTGGATCTTCAAAAGGATATTTTAATTGAATAAACAAACCTATGAAACGTCAGGTTAGGCGAATCCAAGCAATGCGCGTAAAATATTTATACATTAACACCATCGGTTGTCAAATGAATGTTTATGACTCCGAAAAGATAGCTAAGGCCCTAAAAATATTAAATTATGAAATAACACCATTTGTAGAAAAAGCGGATCTGATCATCGTCAACACCTGTTCAATTAGAGAAAAGGCGGAGCAGAAAGCTTTCAGTTTTTTGGGTCGTCTCGCCGGTTTGAAAAGAAAAAAACCTGATCTTATCATTGGGGTCGGTGGATGCGTCGCACAGCAGGAGGGTGCTAAGATCCTGGAACGGGTGCCCTATATCGATCTTGTCTTCGGAACAAACGCTATCAGTCGGTTGCACGGCATAATAAAGATGGTAGCAGCAAAAAAGTGCCGCCTGGTCGACGTTGAAATGACAGAGGAAATAGAAGAGTTAACATTTGATCCTGAAAAAAATGGTGATCGCAAGGCAACCGGTTATGTGACCATTATGCAGGGATGTGACAACTATTGCACTTACTGCGTGGTTCCCTTTGTGAGGGGTAAGGAGTTAAGCAGGAATCCTTCAAAGATTATTAGTGAAATAGAAGACTTAGTAGCTTCAGGTGTGCGGGAAGTCACCTTGCTTGGTCAAAATGTGAACAGTTATGGGCAAAAGGAAGGACACCTTAGATTTTCCGAACTGCTGGTACGTGTTAACGAAATTGAAGGGCTTTTAAGGATCAGGTTTACGACATCCCATCCCAAAGATCTTTCCGAAGATCTTATGCGTGCCTTTAAAGATATCGATAAGTTATGTAATCACATCCACTTACCGGTACAATCGGGCTCAAACAACGTTCTAAAAATGATGAACAGAAAATATACCCGGAAGTTGTACCTTGAAAAAGTGGAAAAACTGCGTAATATATGTCCTGATATCGCCATAACATCGGACATGATTGCCGGCTTCCCGGGGGAAACGGATGCTGAATTTGAAAAGTCGTTGGATTTGATAAAAAAAGTGGAGTTTGACGGCCTGTATGCGTTTATGTATTCTGATCGTCCGAATGCTGCGGCTGCACGTTTACCGAAAAAGGTTTCCGAAAATAAAAAGAAAGAAAGATTACAACGGATACTGGACCTTCAGAATGGGTTTACCACCAAAAAGAACAAGGCACTTGAAGGATCAAATCAATTGATCCTTGTCGAAGGATTTAGCAAGAAGCAAGGTAAACTGAACCGTCATAACAACCCTCAGGATATCCAGTGGACCGGGAGGACATCGACAAACAAAATCGTTAACTTTTTTCAGAGTGATGATTCTTCCTATAATGAAAATATTGTGGGTCAACTGGTCAATGTACGAATAGTGGAAGCATTTTCCCATTCGCTCTGGGGAAAACCGAATAGCGTCGAACCATTGTCGAATGGTTTGAGAGGAGAAGAGAGTCATGTTGCATGAAGTTAGCATAGCAGGGTTAACCATGGATCCCACATCAAACACACCGATTATTATCTTAAAGCTAGTGAGTGGTGACCAGGCAATTCCCATATGGATTGGATTGCTCGAAGCAACGTCCATCGCTTCGGCACTTCAGGACATAAAATTCGACCGGCCCATGACCCATGATCTTTTTAAAAATTTCGTGAAAAATATTAAAATGGAAGTATCAAAGGTAGAGGTGTGCGATATACAGGATAACACCTTTTACGCAAAAATCTATTTTACTTCTAAAGAAACCAATTTCAGCATTGATGCCCGTCCCAGCGATGCGATTGCTATCGCTCTCCGATTTCAGGCCCCTATTTATGTTGACGATAAAGTGCTTGAAAAATCTCAGATGGTAGAAGCTGATCCGGAAATGTTAGTCAAAAGCGAAGAAGGTGAAAAGTGGGCAGAATATCTTGAAAAACTATCTCCGGAAGATTTCGGCAAGTATAAAATCTAACCTTAACACCCTTGAAAATACTGCTCAATAGGCAAATTTGCCGTCTTCGTATATGGTGGTCTTCTTACCTGATACCAGGTGGGCGACAACCCTTTTCTTTTCCGTGTTTATTAGATCCCAGTGGAGGGCAGAATCATTGAACCCGAGCTTTTTCTTTCTTGCTTTGGTCAATTCTTTCGGATTCCCGGTATAGGTATCTGCATAGGAAGATCCTAATGCCACGTGACAATTGCCGTATTTCCCGCCATAATTTTCATCAAAAAGCGTGTTTGCCATGAATGTGTTGATCCTTGAAAATCTTTTGTCCGTCAGAGAAAATTCGCCTATTTTATTGGCCCCGTTATCCATTTTGAGTTGGTTGGTTACAAAATCTTTTCCCTTTTCAGCCTCAATTTTAATTGCAGCTCCTTTTTTAAACGCAAGTCGGACGCCTTTTACGTAATTTCCGCTACGAAATGACGGCAGGTTGGCAAAATATATACCTTTTGTTCCTCTCCAATCCGGTGAAAGGAATAATTCAAAACTTGGTATGTTATGACCGGAGATGCCGATCCATTTTCGTTTTTCTCCAGGAGTTATTTCAAGGTCAATATTTTCAGATTCAATGTGATAGTATTTTACTTTCATCCTGTTGAGCCATTTCTTTATTGCGGTTGCATGTTTTAAAATATCTTCCCAATGGGGTACAGGCGAAGTTCTGTTGAGAAAACAAGCATTTATGATTTGATTTGTATAAGCCTTTATGGATAGTCTAGAATGGCGGGCCTGTCCTTTGGTTGGATAGGTGCACAGCGTCCAGCCGAAAGCTCCTGCTTGATCTCGATGGTCCATAATGTCACGCAGATATTTTTTTGCCACAATCGCTTTCCCGATTTTTTGGGGGTCTATTTCGCTCAAATGCGTTATAGATTCAGGCGCATGTAAAAAAATACTGCCGTTTAGATGTTTAAAAAGTTCCTTATCACCCGGCGGTTTAAACACGAGTTGTTTGTCATTGGAGAAGCGGAAGAAGTTCTGTTCCATGGTGGTGGTCAGATTCAACCGTTGGATAGGGTGCAATCCCCTATCGAGAAGTTTGGTAAAGACAATTTCTGCAAGTCGTATGGCAGGCATATCATAACGAATAAGTACAATGTCGTTTTTCTTGAACCTTCCGGTTCTGGCTAATTTAAGTGCCCACAGAAGAACATCTGCATATCTGTCTAAATGCTTTTCAGAAAACATCTTCTTAACTCCTTTCTTAGCCTGAATATTTCATGAAAATATTTCAGCAATTTTTAAAAAAAATATTTTTGGCTTAATTCAATTAACAGCACTATTTTATAGGTTACACTTCGTACCCTGAGTTTTTTCTTTTCAACCTGAAATATTTTCACCCTCTGGGCGCTGCCTGATGCACCCATTTGCTGCGTTATCAGGGGCTTGCAGTAGAAAACTACGGCTGCGCCCCTGAATGCCTTGCAAATGAACGCAGCAGACGCGTGAAATATTCGGGTTAACCATGATTGTCTTTCAAAAAAAGACTATGGTACTCGGTATTTTCCAAATGATTTTTCAGAAGGCGAGTCAGCAGATGAAAGATTTCGCTGAGTTCGTCATCTGTCAATCTTTTGACCAATTTTTTCATAAGCGCATCATCGGAAAACTTTTGCAGATAAAAGACAATCGTATTTTCATCAGTTTTTCGATCTAAACCAAATCCTACGAACCCATCGTAAGAATCAACAAAATTATGAGAGTGTTTTGCCATTTTTTCCTCAAAAAAAGTAAAAGTTCATCTAAATATACTTGGGCTTCTTCATCAGAGCCTGAATCAATTTTATCCGTCTTTCTTGAAGGTTTCTGTTTACGTTGGCCATCTTCTCTTCGGCATTTAAACCCATGAGGAGGTGTATGCCGACCGGCCTTAGTCCCGATTTAACTATTCGGTTTTGTACGGATCGAAACCATTCTCTGGCTGAATCGGTGACATCTATCCACTCTATGATCTCAAATCCCTGAGCAAGCAATATCTGCCGCATTTTTCCCGGAGTTACCATAAAACTTGTAGAAGAATCCTCTGACCATGGTACAGGCAGGTGGGGTTCGCCTGCATCACCCTTGAAGACTTCGTGCATGACCAAACGTCCTTCAGCTTTGAGTACGCGATGTATTTCCAGCACGAGCTTACTTTTGTCGGCGATGTTCATCTGCAGATGTTCCATCCAGATGCAGTCGAAATTCTCCGCTCCAAAAGGCATGAAAAGCGCATTCCCCTGTTCAAACTGCGTCGTATCCTCCAAGCCCACGATTTCCGACAAGCGTTTCGCCAGTGAGACATATTCTGCCGTCAAGTCCAGCCCTGTCACCTGACATCCGTATTCGGCCGCCAGAAAACGCGCCGTTCCTCCGGGTCCTGATCCCACGTCTAGTATTTGCCATCTAGACGAGATTCCTGCTCGCTTTGCCAGTTCGGTTGTTGCCGCCCGGCCCCGGATGTGGAAACTGTCTATTGGTGCGAGGTCAGCGGGAGTCAGACGGTCAAGGCTGCCGTGGGTCTTGCGAAGGGCTGAAATTACTCGATTGAGCAAGCCGTCAGTCTTATAATGTGCCGCGATTGGGTCATGCGGATTGTGTCGATTGTCCATATTCTCATATTGTTAACATAGAAGGTAATACCCTACAACTTATTTGCACACCGGTATGTTCAGGAGTTTAAAATCGTTGTCATAGTAGCTGAATCAATGTTACCACCGCTTAAAATGATGCCAATTCGGCCTTCTGGTATCACTTTTCGGCTCAGTAAGGCCGCCAACCCGAGTGCGCCTGACGGTTCGACGACAAGCTTCATCCGGGAAAACAGGAATTTTACTGCTTCTATAATGGCTTCTTCTGAAACTGTTATCATGTCGTCCACGTACTTCAACACCAACGGAAAGGTAATTTGACCTAACGACGGAGTGCGGGTTCCGTCAGCTATGGTCGGCGGATTTTTTACACGGTGCAGCCTTTTTGTTTTAAATGACTTGGTCGCATCGTCGGCAAGTTCCGGTTCGATACCGATTATTCGGCAATTCGGTGACATGTCTTTGGCGGCAATTGCTGAACCGCTCAACAGTCCACCTCCGCCGCAAGGAACAAGTAGCATATCGAGTTTACCGATTTCCTCAAACATTTCCAGAGCGGCGGTACCTTGGCCAGCTATTACGTCCACGTGGTCAAATGGCGGGATCATCGTATAGTCGTTCATGGTTTCCAGTTCCTTGGCAATATCCTCCCGGTCTGCTTTGACAGGATCGTATTCAACAATCGTTGCGCCGTAAGCTTCGGTAGCCGCCCGCTTAGTTGTAGGGGCATTGTTAGGCATTACGATTGTTGTTTGAACATTCAGCATTTGGCCGACCAAAGCTATTGCTTGCGCATGATTCCCTGATGAGTATGTAATGACACCTCGCGCTTTCTCTGCTTTTGAAAGTTGAGAGATACTATTGAATGCGCCGCGAAACTTAAATGCCCCAACCCGCTGCAGATTCTCACATTTAAAATAAACTTCCGCTCCAACAAGTCGGTTGACAGTTCGTGACGTCATTACCGGCGTGACATTTGCGAAACCCTTTAGTCTCTCTTTTGCAGCTAAGACCTTTTCAAACATACTATCTCCGGTTTCCAGGAAATAATTCATCGACTTTTCCCGAAAAGCAAATTCATCAAAAAATGACTCTCAGGTTTAGTTATCAATAAAGTCATTAATGGGGACAATAATAAAAAACCAATTAAAATACAAATATTAACCGCTATTTAATTCGGGCATTTCCTTTTTTATGTGGCGACAACAACGCAAAAGGGATGGTGCCAAATGGATTTCCGTGAAATCCTAGGCAAAAAATTTGACTGTACACGAATGCGGTATTAATATTCGAGAGATGTATTTCAACACACTTTAAGGAAGATATAGGAGGTTCTCATGGAACTTAAAGAATATTTCGAAAACCATACAGGCTTTGGCGTACTGTCTACGTCAAATGGCAGTGGCAACGTCAATTCGGCGGTTTACGCCAGGCCGCATGTTATGGAAGATGAATCTCTGGCGTTTATTATGAGAGAACGATTGACGCATAAAAACATCCAGTCGAATCCACACGCAACGTATTTGTTCAGGGAAGACGGTCCGGGATATAAAGGAAAAAGGCTTTACCTGACGAAATTACGAGAGGAGAAGGATTCCGATCTGATTACATCGTTGGCCAGAAGAAGCTATCCTTCCGATGACGGCAAAAATGAACCCAGGTTTCTGGTTTATTTTAAACTGGATAAGGAAAGACCGCTGATAGGTGGAGAATAGGAACCTGTAAGGACTCAAGAGTAAAAACCATCCATCTTTAGAGGCCGGACGATCCGATAACAACCAATCACCGGGTTAATCGAGGAATTGTTGCAATGGAAAACCGGATTAAAATCGGAGTCAGCGCCTGCCTCCTGGGTCATACTGTTCGCTGGAACGCCGGTCATAAACGGGATCGTTATATCACCGATACACTGGGACTCTATATGGAATATGTACCGGTATGTCCCGAGGTGGAATGCGGATTAGGCGTTCCCAGGGAAACCATGCGACTGGTAGGGGACCCTGACAATCCCCGCCTGGTTACCTCAAAGACAGACATTGATCACACCGACCGGATGATCCGGTGGGCCCGAGAGAAGGTCAAGGATCTGGAAAAAGAGAATTTGTGTGGGTTTATTTTTAGAAAAAATTCCCCCAGCAGTGGCCGGTTCAATGTTCCCGTAAAAAATTTTAAAGGGATGCCGCAAAAGAAAGGCGTCGGCATTTTTGCGCGCATATTTTCTGAGTATTTTCCTTTGATTCCGGTAGAAGAAGACGGTCGGCTCAATGATGCCAAACTTCGGGAAACGTTTATCGAGCAGATTTTTACGCTGAAACGATGGCGCGAAGCCTTGTCCAAAAGGAAAAGTATGGGGATACTGGTCGATTTTCACACCCGCCATAAACTGCTGATCATGTCCCACAGCCCCAAGCATCTCCGCACCATGGGAAAGCTGGTAGCCGAAGGCAAAGCCCTGCCTGTGGAAAAATTATTCACTGAATATGAAAACCAGCTGATGGAAGCGCTGCGATTGAAAACCACGTTGAAAAAAAATATCAATGTTCTCCAACATGTCATGGGGTATTTCAAACAGCATTTGTCCAAGGACGAAAAGCAGGAACTGCTCGAAATCATCGACCAATATCGCCGTGAATATGTTCCGTTAATCGTGCCGATCACGCTTCTCAATCATTTCGTCAGAAAGTACCGGCAACCGTATTTACAGCAGCAATACTATTTAAATCCGCACCCCATTGCCTTGAAGTTGCGCAATCACGTCTAGCATATACTGTTTATAAATAAGGAAATCATTTCATGATTCGTTTTGGACTGTGCTGCATTTTTCGACAAGAGCCCATTAAATTTCGCCGCACAACCGCCAAATATCTTCAGACCTTTTCCCGGGATCAACAGCGCAACTACATTGCCGAAATTTGTCGGCACAATGCCCAAGCCCTGCACGAAGCCCTGAGATATTGCCGCGATCATGACATTAAAGATTTTCGAATCAACAGCCAGATACTGCCCCTAAAAACCCATCCTGAATTGGGCTATTGCATAGAAGATTTGCCCACCCACGATAGAATAATACAAACATTCGAGGATTGCGGCAGGTTTTGCCGGAAGCATGATATCCGAACGACGTTTCATCCCGACCAGTTTATCCTGCTATCTTCACCGAGCACTGACGTGGTTCAGCGTTCTATTGCCGATCTGATCTATCAGGCAGAGGTTGCTCAATGGGTCAATGTGGATGTTATCAACATTCACGGTGGAGGGGCTTACGGGGATAAAGCCGCATCTCTCAGACGCCTCCGAATGCAAATAGAACTACTCCCCGAAGCGTTGCGTTCGCGCCTGACCCTGGAAAACGACGACCGAATATACGCGCCCAAGGATTTGCTGCCGATCTGCCGGGAGATGGGCATCCCTCTGGTTTATGACGTGCACCATCATCGCTGTCTGCCTGACGGAAGCAGTATCGAAGCAACCACGGAACTGGCTCTAAACACCTGGAACCGCGAACCGCTTTTTCACTTGTCCAGTTCCAAGAATGGCTGGGAATCCAGCAATCCCGGCAATCATCATGATTACATCGATGCAGCTGATTTCCCACCCTGTTGGAGGGATCTCGACATCACGGTTGAAGTGGAAGCCAAGGCCAAGGAATTGGCCGTGATTAAGTTAAAACAAGACCTTCAGCTAAACCCCTCTGGTACCGGCTCAATTTCATCTCCTCTGATATGATGAACACCAACTGTCTATTAGGCAATTTTGCTTATTGACGACACCTCTTCTTTGAAATACCATCTGTCTAAATTTTAGTTAATCTAAAGACAAAACGTATCCAGCCTTACCCGTGACGGAGATATGCGAGTGAAACGAATATGGATGCCTCCTGAATGCTTGCCAGCATTGATGCCTGCTAGGGGTGGAAACTTGAATCATATCAGAACTTCGAACCATGGTTGAATTTTTTCGAGGGAAAAAGATTTCGCCAGGTAGTTTTATGGCGACACCCGATGGTCATAAGATCCGCTATGGCATCTGGCAATGTCACAGAGATGAGAAGCGAGGTTCGATTTTGCTCCTCGTTGGCAGACGAGAATTCATGGAGAAGTATGAAGAGACCATAGGTGAGTTAAATCAGAGAGGTTTTGATGTTTACTGTTTGGATTGGCGCGGGCAAGGGCTTTCAAGCAGGCTGCTAAAAAACAGGCACAAAGGATTTATTGATAGTTATGATATTTATTTACAAGATTTATTCCTATTTTTTTGCAAGAAGGTTGATCCTTTGGTGGTATCTCCATTAATCATATTAGGGCACTCTATGGGGGGACATATTGCGCTCCGTTTTATTCATGATCATCCAGACGTTGCAGATCAGATGGTTTTGACATCACCCATGGTAGATATTTTGACTTCGACCGTACCTAGAACGTTCATCAGGCTCATTACATGGTGTGTGGTTAAAGCGGGTTTGAAGCATGTCTATGTCCTGGGTTCAGGTAATTATGATCCAGGTGAAAAATTTGAAAGAAACCGACTTACTTCAGACCCCAAACGTTTTATGGATGAAAAAACAAAAATAACTAA
>CALANC010000198.1 GCA_937925895.1 uncultured Desulfobacterales bacterium | reverse complement strand
TTGACCACCATTAAATCCTACAGCGAAATGCTAATGGATGGAGAAATCGAAGACAGCGAAACCCAAAAAGAGTTTTATAATACCATAAACAGCGAGACCACCCGTTTATCTCGCCTAATCAAAGATCTCCTCAATTTTTCTAAAATTGAGATGGGCAGCCTGACCTTGAAAATGGACCTGGTAAAATCCGATTGGCTTTTCGATGATTGTATCGCAGCAGTTGAAGGGGCCGCCAAGAAAAAAAATATTTCCATCCAAAAACATCTGCCGGATAATTTTCCCTCCTTGGTGGGGGACAAGGATCAGCTGAAAGGCGCCGTCATTAATATCTTGGGCAATGCCGTAAAATACACCCCTGAAAATGGCGAGATCCACTTTGCCATTACAGAAGAAAACGACATGGTCATCTTTGACATCAAAGACACCGGCTATGGCATGTCAGAGGAGGACCTTTCTCACATATTTGATAAATTCTACCGCTCCAGCAATCCGCAAATTTCTGATCAGCAGGGCACCGGCTTGGGATTGGCCATAACTTCGCAAATTATCGGCCTTCATGGGGGAGAGATTGAGGTTCAAAGCGAACTGGACAATGGAAGCCATTTTACAATTAAAATCCCTAAAGGGGAGGTTTATCTTGGGAAATAATAAAAAAATTCTGATTATTGACGATGAAGCCTATATCCGGCGCGTGCTTGAAGTTAAATTGAATAAACTCGGCTACCAGGTGCTGCAGGCTAAAAATGGGAAAGAGGGATATGATTTGATTCACGAACAAAAGCCGGACATTGTGATCTCAGACATCAATATGCCGCTAATGGACGGTGAAACCCTCTGTAAAAAAACCAATGCGCTGAAAAAAGACCGCACCTTTTTAACCATTATCATAACGGCCCGGATAAATCCGGAAGACCGCGACTGGATAGATACGATGCAAGATACACTGTTTATGGAAAAACCATTCAGCATTTCGAAAATTGTGGACACCATTGAGAAATACACTGGA
This sequence comes from uncultured Desulfobacterales bacterium, assembly GCA_937925895.1. Taxonomy (GTDB): domain Bacteria; phylum Desulfobacterota; class Desulfobacteria; order Desulfobacterales; family UBA11574; genus CALANC01. The sequence continues at coordinate 3,109 of CALANC010000198.1, read as the reverse complement.
GGTCAAGAATGATAGATTTAAGAACCTTTAAAGCCCTTCTTTCCGGTCTTACCTCTATTAGTGAAATAGTTTATCAAATCTGGGAAAACAACGAGATGATATTTTCCACAGGAGGCAGGATATCCAAAGAACTCGACCAAAAAGAATGTCAAAACCTGTCTAAGCGAATCATAGACCAAGAGGATTTTCAATACAGGGTCCTTGATGGAGACAATTTCCTGTGCGGTTTGCCCCTCAGAATGAATAAGGGAAAATTGGGCACCCTGCTTGCCTATGGCAGAAAACCTAACAGATCTTCCGGATATAAAGCCGATAATGATGAAGAAGTTAGACACGGTGAGAAAATGGGAAGTATTCTCAGCAATCTGACAACATTGGTTACCGAAAAATTTATGGCCCTGGATGAAGCAGAGGAATTGGCTCAGGAGTTGGATAAAGCTTTTGAAGATCTTTATTTGTACGGGAAGTTATCGACTCAAATAAAAAGTTTAACATTTTCCGGAAACATGCTGAGCAATCTTCTCGAGCAATTGTTAGACAATATGCGGGTTGAAGCGGCGTTCGCTTGGCTGGACGACCGGGTAGATTTTAATTCTCAGGTGGTCAAACCTCATGTTTATGACGAGTTCCCAAATCCAGAAATCTTTTTTGAGAAATTGATCCGTTCGATTCCTCAGGAATCGCCCCTCTTGCAGGAAGGTTTCTTTATAATTAACGATTCTCGAGAGAATGCTCAATACGATCGACTTTCTATCTCCCCCTATCGTTTCCTTTCAGTAAAAATTCAGCACCAGGAAAATTTTTACGGATGGCTGGGATTGGTGTCTTTTAACCTTAACGAAATCTTCCGGCAAGGGGAATTAAAGCTCCTCATATCCCTGGCAGAACAGCTGGCAGGAGTCATTGCGAATACAAATTTGTATAAAAGTTTAGAGGAGTTTATCGTTAAAATTGTTAAATCCCTTGTTTTTGCCATTGAAGCAAAAGATATGTATACCCGGGGGCATTCAGAGCGGGTTTCCCGATATAGTATGTTTATCGGATTGCGACTCGGCCTAAGTGCCCAGGACCATGAAAATCTTAAGTGGGCATCTATTTTACACGATATTGGCAAAATCGGCATCCCTGAAGAGATTTTGAATAAGCCGGATCGCTTAACGACAGCTGAATATGATTTCATCAAGGCACACCCTCAGAAAGGAGCTGATATTCTCCAGCCTATTGACCATTTGGCAGATTCACTTTCCAGTATTATTCACCACCATGAACGCTACGACGGTAAGGGATACCCCCACGGCCTTAGAGGTGATGAGATTCCTCTAAATTCCCGAATAATTGCCGTTGCTGACACTTTCGATGCCATCAACTCCACCCGAGCCTATCGGAAAACAAAATCCCCGCATGAGGCGATGGCAATAATAGAAGAAGTCTCCGGGAGTCAATTGGACCCGCAAATTGTTGAAGTTTTCAAAAAGGTCTTTAAAGAAGATTTAAAATTATAAAAAAAACATCATGCCAAACGCTAAAGAACAGTCTGTTTCTAGTAAAATTAGCAGTACGAACATAGGTGGCCGAACCATCCTGGCACCTCAAAGTTCGATCACCTACGAGAATTGTTCCGAGATTGAAAAGAAAATTGAAGATGCCATTCAGCAGAACAAAACAGAGCTTATCTTAGATTGTAAAAACATAGCTTTTTTGGATAGTGCTGCGCTAGAATTATTAATTCAAACCCACACCGACTTGATAAGCAGAGGGGGCGCCTTGAAAATAATCGGTTTGAACGACGTTTGCCGGGATATTCTCTTGGCCACCCGAATCATCAATCTGCTTTTTGTTTACAAAGACATGCACGAGGCAATTTCACACAAACCATGAGCTCAAAGTTAATTCCAAAAAGAAGACGGTTGGGAGAAATTCTGATCCACAAAGGCAAATTAACGCCGGATCAATTGACTAATTTTCTCCAAATCCAAGAAAAGAACGCCAAGCCGCTCGGCCAGATATTAATCGAAAACGGAATTATCACTGATGAAGAGTTAATAAAAATCCTGGGGGAACAGCTCGGCATTCCACATGTCTGGTTACGCAAGGGCCTGATAGACCCCCGGATTGTCAATGTTTTGCCCAAAGAAAAGGCCCTCCATTATCAGGTTGTTCCCATGTTTGTCGTAAAAAATGTTTTAACTCTGGCAACATCAGATCCGTATGCTTTTTTTATTTTTGATGAAATCAAAAAACGAACTGATTTGGACGTACAGCCGGTAATCTGTCGAGCAGATGATATTCAAAATGCCATCTCTCAGGCCTATGAGGCAAATGTGAGCATTGATGATATGATGACCGGCTTCGATGATAGCGACATTGACATTGTTAAAACCCGCGCCGAAATAGCCGTCAGCGAAATTGCAGAAATGGCAGAGGGTAGTCCGGTCATCAACCTGGTGAACATGGTTCTTTTAAAGGGCATCCGGGACGGCGCCAGTGATATTCATATCGAACCTCAAGAAGACAACCTGCGAATCAGGGTAAGAATCGATGGTATATTGTACGAGCTCCCACCCCAAAAAAGCGACTTGCATCCCGCGGTGGTATCCAGACTCAAAGTTATGGCCAATCTTGACATCGCCGAGCGCCGCCTGCCCCAGGACGGTCGCATTCAGGTCACTGCCGAAGGACGCATCATCGATCTTCGGTTTTCCTCCATGCCGGGGGTTCATGGCGAAAAAGTGGTTCTAAGGATTCTCGACCGGAGGCAGGCCCTTCTGGACCTTAATGCATTAGGATTCGAACCCGAGATCCTGGATCAGTTCAAATCACTCCTTAAAAAATCACACGGTCTGCTTCTGGTTTGTGGACCCACGGGCAGCGGCAAAACCACCACCCTGTACGGAGCCATAACCCTGCTCAATATCACGGAAAGAAACATTATTACCATCGAAGATCCGGTGGAATATCAATTGAGAAATATCAATCAAAACCAGGTCAATGTTGCTATAGGCTTGAAATTTGCCACATTTATACGGAGCGCCCTGCGGCAAGATCCGGACATTATTATGGTAGGCGAAATTCGAGACCGGGAAACGGCCGAGATAGCTATTCAGGCCTC
>CALANC010000197.1 GCA_937925895.1 uncultured Desulfobacterales bacterium | reverse complement strand
ATGAAAAAATGGGCCAGAAAAAGGGTAAAAAACGGTTGTAAGTTGACCAGCAGCGTTCCTCGTGACGCATTGCTTTTGCTGATTCCCAAATAAAAAAGAGACAACTGCACGGTAAATACCAACGTAATTATCAGCAATTGTCGAAATTGTTTTTTTTTGATCTTAAAGGATCGTCCGGTTATCCAGGCCCAAAAAAATATTGCTACAGCAGCGATAGAAAAACGGAGTCCAGCGGTGGTGAACACGCCCAGTCCTTTGAGACTGATTTTAATTGCAACAGCGTTGGCTCCGAAGAGGGTGCAAAGACCAGCGGTAACCATGGCTGCTAAAAAAGAAAGCTCTTTATTTTGAAGTAATTGGTCGGTCATGGATTTTGGGCAAAAAAATTAAGGTCTCATTGCCTTCCGGCGTTTTTATCTGAGTTTGCCAATTTTCTTTTCGACTGCTTTGATTATTTTTCCGCTTTGGATAAGGTGTATCATGGTGTCAATATCTTTTGATAAAATCCTATCGCTAGCCAAATGCGGAATCGAATCCCGGATGACCCCATATGCGATCATGGTTCCATCCCCAGCTTTCATATTTGTGAAAAGATCCATGGCTTGAGCACCACACAACAGTTCAATTGCCACGATGTGTTCAGAATTCTTCACAATGTCTCTACATTTGCGAGCAGAAATCGTTCCCATGGGAACATGATCTTCTTTATTGGCTGAAGTGGGGATTGAATCAACACAAGCCGGATGTGACAAGACTTTATTTTCTGAAACAAGTGCAGCCGCAGTATATTGGGCAATCATAAATCCCGAATTGAGTCCCCCTTCATCTACCAAAAACGCTGGAAGGCCACTCAGCATGGGGTTTACAAGCCGTTCAACACGCCGTTCCGAAATGTTCCCCAATTCTGCTACAGCCATACAGAGGAAATCCATAGCCAAGGCTACGGGTTGACCATGAAAATTCCCTCCCATTAAGAAGTTTTCTGATTCAGAAAAAAAGAGGGGGTTGTTCGTCGATGAGTTCATCTCCGTTACAACAACATTTTCTGTGTAAGCTATGGCATCCCTGCTCGCTCCGTGTACTTGAGGTGAACATCTTAGCGTATATGCGTCCTGAACTCGACGGCAGTCTTTGTGGGAAGAAATAATTTCGCTGTTTTGGGTGATCTTGAGCATATTATCAGCAGCTGCCGCTTGTCCTGGATGAGGTCGCACATGGTGAATTCTTGGGTCGAATTCCGTCCTGCTTCCCATGAGCACTTCGAGGCTCATGGCAGCCGCAATATCGGTTATTTTGGCAAGCCTTACAGCGTCATAAACAGCCAACGCACCTATGGCCGTCGCAACTTGGGTGCCGTTTACCAATGCCAGCCCCTCCCCTGCCGCCAACTCTAGAGGTTTCATACCACATCTGGCCAAAACCTCTTTGCCGGTCATCCTTTGGTTTTTAAAAAAAGCTTCTCCAAGCCCTATTAGGACCAAGGCAACATGAGCCAGAGGAACCAAATCGCCGCTTGCCCCCACAGAACCCTTCTCGGGAACTAGGGGACAGATTCCCTTGTTGAGAAAATCCATGAGACAACGAACAGTTTCAAGTTTGATGCCTGAATGCCCTCTGGCCAGATCCTTGACGCGCAGCGCAATAACGGCTCGAACCGTTTCCCGATCAAGGGGTTTCCCAACGCCCGCTGCATGGCTCATGAGGACATTTTTCTGAAGCTGACGGGTATCCTCCTTGGAAATAATAACATCACTCAAGGCACCAAATCCTGTTGTGACCCCATAGATGATCTTTTCTTCTTGAAGCCATCGTTCAATCAATTCTCGAGTCTTGACCATTCGTTTTTCTGATTCCTCGGTCAATTGAACCTCGGCATCTTCACGTGCAATGGCTATCAGATCCTCCAGCGTCATTCCGTCCATGCAGAGTTGAATTTCTTTCATAGTATATTAATCCTCACTAGTTAGTTTTCAGACATCATAAGACAAAAAAATGTATTACAATTGATGACAAATATCAATGCCGGAAATTTTTCATTTTAACTTTCATTCTACTTTATTCTATGATTATCTGTTATGAAACGAATCCGGGTTAAGGGAGGGATGAAAATGATTCAAAATACCGAAATATCCAATGCCATGACCGTTCAATTAGGAGAAATTTTTCCTGAATTGCCCCAAATGCCGAAATTTTTTGACGGTATCAGACGAGCTCCCAAAAGAAAATTTGTTTTGTCAAAAAAGGAAACCGGGCTCGCCTTAAAAAATGCACTGAGATATATACCGGAAAAATGGCACGAAGAACTGGCAATTGAATTTTTTGATGAACTTATAACAACAGGTCGAATTTACGGGTTTAGGTTCAGGCCCGAAGGAAATATAACAGGCAAACCGGTCGATGAATACAATGGTAACTGTATTGAAGGAAAAGCGTTTCAAGTAATGATAGATAACAATTTAGATTTTGATATTGCGCTCTATCCCTATGAAATGGTTACCTATGGTGAAACCGGACAGGTCTGTCAAAACTGGATGCAGTACCGTCTGATAAAGCGATATCTTGAAATATTAAGACAGAATCAGACTCTCGTCGTCCAATCAGGACATCCGCTGGGATTGTTTGAATCAACACCGGAAGCCCCTCGGGTGATTATAACGAACGCACTCATGATCGGGTGTTTTGATGATCAGTATAACTGGCACAGAGCGACATCTCTGGGTGTTGCGAACTATGGCCAGATGACTGCCGGAGGTTGGATGTATATCGGACCACAGGGTATTGTTCATGGAACCTACAGTACGATCCTAAATGCAGGACGACTAAAGCTGAACCTCCCCCATGACAGCGATTTAAGTGGATGTCTGTTTGTATCGTCTGGTTTGGGTGGCATGAGTGGGGCCCAGGGAAAATCCGTTGAGATTGCTAATGGCGTAGGCATAATTGCTGAAGTTGATTACTCTAGAATTGAAACAAGATACCAGCAGGGATGGATTGGTAAGGTCGTTGATGAGCCGGCTGAGGCATTCACTATTGCCAAAAAATTCCAGGAGAAAAAAGAGGCGATTTCAATCGCTTTTTACGGAAACATTATAGATTTGCTCGAATATGCGGTTAATAAAAACATTGCTATAGATCTATTGTCTGATCAAACGTCCTGTCATGTTGTTTATGACGGTGGATATTGTCCTCAAGGATTGACCTATGAAAAACGCACTGAACTTTTGAAGTCAAATCCTACTCAATTTAAGGAATATGTCGATAGATCATTAAGACACCATTTTGAACTTATTGGCACACTTGTTGACAGGGGTGTTTTCTTTTTTGATTATGGAAATAGTTTTATGAAGGCGGTATTTGATGCCGGCGTAAAAAAAATCTGTAAAAATGGTGTGGATACAACAGACGGGTTCATCTATCCCTCCTATGTCGAAGATATTATGGGACCACTGTTATTCGATTACGGGTATGGCCCCTTCCGATGGGTTTGCCTGAGCGGTAAAAAGGAAGATCTAGCTAAAACCGATAAAGCGGCAATTGAATGCATCGATCCCAATAGAAGGTTCCAGGACAGGGATAATTATATCTGGATCAAACATGCGGGTAACCACAAACTGGTTGTAGGAACACAAGCCAGAATATTATATCAAGATGCCGCGGGAAGGATGAACATCGCCTTGAAGTTCAACGAGATGATTCGTCACGGAAAAATCGGGCCGGTTATGCTGGGTAGGGACCATCACGACACCGGCGGAACGGACTCACCCTTTAGGGAGACGGCTAATGTAAAAGACGGGAGCAATATTATGGCGGAAATGGCAACCCAGTGTTTTGCCGGCAATGCTGCCAGGGGAATGAGTCTCGTTGCACTACATAACGGTGGCGGCGTCGGAATAGGAAAAGCGATAAACGGTGGTTTCGGACTCGTATTGGATGGCAGCGAAAAAGTCGATCTCATCATCAAACAAGCCATATCATGGGACGTCATGGGAGGAGTTGCCAGACG
>CALANC010000196.1 GCA_937925895.1 uncultured Desulfobacterales bacterium | reverse complement strand
TGATTTATATCGGACCCACATGCCCCTTAATTCAAAGCGAACTGCACAAATCGTTTTATAGTTAATATAAGTATTTTATCAACACAATTTAAAAGGAGGTTGTGGAATGAAAAAGCTTTTTGTCTTTTTGTGTGTTTTCGGTCTGATTCTCTCCGTCACGTCTCCTCTTTTTGGAGGCGGTGCGGATAATAAAACCAACTGGAGTGTGGAATATATCCGCACCTTAAACCGCAATGCCGCCACCGACTCGGCCGACATCGTGATGTACAACCCGGCCGGTGTAATGAAGATGGAGGATGGACTTTACGGCAACGTGTCCGCTCATTACATTCTCAAAGACTATAACAATCAAATCAATGGGGTCGATTTTGACCAGGATGAACCTTCGGTGGTGCCGGGTGTGTTTGCCGTCTATAAACAAGACCGTTGGGCCGGTTATTTCGGCTTATCCAATGTGGTCGGCGGCGGCAAGGTCGAATACGATGATGGATTGCTCACGACACTTCAAATCGGTACAAGGATTAAAGACAATTCTAATGGGCTTCTAGCCCTTGGCGGCGCTCCGTCATTTTTATACTATTCTCAAGTTACCAACCAATCTCTCGACGGAGAACAGTTCGGATTGGGTTACACCTTTGGCGGTGCGTATAAAATCAACGATATGTTTTCGGTTTCCCTGGCAGCGCGCTATGTGGACACGGAATTAGAGTTCAAAGGAGGAGCTACCATAATTCCCGACAATCCTGTTCCAGGCGTCAATGACCCGGTTATCGCGCGTGCCGATTTTGAAGAAGATGCCGACGGATGGGGCGCCCTCATTGGATTGAACATTTCACCTAATGACCAGTGGAACATCGGTATCCGGTATGAAACCGAGGTTGATCTTGATTTTGATCTGGATGTTAAACAGGATACCATAAGCGGTAACACCGTACCTGGTGGCGTTATACAAAATGCCATTCTTCCCCCGTTTGGCCGAATCATCGGCAGCGAAAGGGAGCGCAATTTACCGGCCATATTTGCCTGCGGGGTGTCCTATCAGGTGAATCCCAAAATCCGATTGGAAACCAACCTCACCTACTACTTTAACGAGGATGCCGATTTTCCAGACTTCCCCGAAACGTCCCGGGACGAAAGCGACGTGGATAACGGCTTTGACTGGGGAATTGCACTTGAATACGCCTTCTCGGAAACCCTGAAGGGCAGCGTCGGTTATCTTTACACGGAAACCGGGGTTGACCCGGAGGACATGACGCCATGGCTTCCCGAGTTGGATGCCCATACCCTTGGCGCCGGTGTGGCCTGGAAAGTGATACCTAATTTAGATCTAAACTTTGGTATTGGTCAGGTGTTTTATCAGGATGATGATTTTGTCTGGACATCCACCGACCTTTTTGGCAATACCACCGGATACGATGTTGAATACGAAAAAGAAATTACGTTCCTGGCATTTGGTATTGAGTATAAATTCTTTTAAGGTAAAATAAAATCGCTGCACCATATTTAGAATAAAAAGGGCCGGTTTTACCCCGGCCCTTTTATTCTAAAATTACAACCTCACAATAACGCAGTCTCTCTTATTTTTTCATACAATTCTTTTAAACGACTTCTCAAGTTCTCTCAAGCTCCACCTGACCCATGTTGGCCGGCCGTGCGGACAGTTTGAGGGGGTGTCACATCCATCGAGCTGGTCCAAAAGCGCTCTGATCTGCTCATCGGTAAGCTGTTGATTCGCTCTGACGGCACCGTGGCAGGCTATGAGAATGAGGCATTGGTCAATGGCACTCTCTAGGCCGGGAGCAAAGCCGATTTGGGCCATTTTTTCAACGATTTCCATTAAAAGCGGCTTTACATCTCTATCTGCAAGCATGGCAGGAACGGATTTTATGACAAAGGTATTGCCTCCAAAAGGTTCTACTTCCAACCCCAATGAGTGCAGATCAGGAATCAACTTCGTCAAAATTTCCGCTTCTCGGTAGCCAAAGTCCAGGGGCTCAGGAACAAGAAGCCTTTGGGCCGAATTTCTTGAATCCAGGCTACGATTTTTTAGTTGTTCAAACAGAACCCGTTCATGGGCGGCGTGCTGGTCAATGAGCACGAGACCATCACCATACTCACACAGGATATACGAGTTATGGAACTGTCCGATTAACCGCAAATCTCCAAAACTCTTTTTTCCCCACAGTGAAGGCTGTTCGGCAGGTTCATCTATTTTTTCTTTAAATTTAGAGCTTCCTGTTTCCATCCGGTTAAAACCAGTCACAGCCTCTTCAACTCGAAGCGGGATAGCGGGTTGCTTTTCTTTGTAGAATGTCGGGGTCCATTTGGTTTTATCAGCAAAACGCAATGCGCGTGCTACGGCTTCTTCCACCGTTTGATGGACTGTTTTTTGCTCCAAAAACCTGATTTCGTGCTTGGTAGGGTGAACATTGACATCCACCTGATCAAAGGAAATATTAATAAAAAGAACCGCCACGGGAAATTGTCCTTTCATCAGTCTCCCGGTGTATCCATTAAATAGAGAATGCTGTATTATTCGATCTCGTACAAACCTGCCGTTTACATAGACATAAATCCCCCGTGACGAACTGCGTGTGATCCGGGGTGATGATATCCATCCGTTTATGGAAATATGGTCCTTTGTTAATTCTATTTTTTCTAGCTCGTTGGCGAGATTGAGCCCGAGAACATCTACGACTCTTTCATCAGGAATATTGGTGGCTGAAAAGCTTTTGATTAATTTGCCGTTGTGAAGGAGCTGAAACTGAACACCCGGCCAACCCATCGCCAGGCGTGCTACTGTATCCGCGATATGCCCCATCTCGGTGTCGATGGTTTTTAAAAATTTCCGCCTGGCAGGTGTGTTAAAAAATAGCTGTTTAACGGTAACCATGGTGCCCGGTGGAGCGCCGGCATCAGAAACCTTTTTTATGGCGCCGCCTTCAACAATAATCTCGGTTCCGGCCGGAGAGGATTTTTCTCGGGTAACCAGATTAAACCGAGAAACCGCTGCAATGCTCGGAAGGGCTTCTCCCCGGAAACCAAGTGTGTTGATTGCAAACAAATCCCTGTCAGTCAATATTTTGCTGGTTGCATATCGCTCGATGGCCAGTAGTGCATCGTCTCGGATCATCCCGATTCCATTGTCGGAAACCCGAATCAGCGATCGTCCGCCTTTTTCCACCTCAATGATAACT
>CALANC010000195.1 GCA_937925895.1 uncultured Desulfobacterales bacterium | reverse complement strand
GATTGTTGAGCACGATTCGGAAATGATGCAACAGGCAGATCTGATTTTTGATCTTGGTCCTAAAGCCGGCGCAAATGGTGGTGAGATAATTGTATCAGGGACTTATGATAAAATTAAGAAAAGCAAAAAATCATTAACGGGAAAATATCTCTCGGGTAATCTGAAAATTCCTACACCCAAAAAAAGAAATACATACAAAAGTAAATCGATTGAAATTATCGGGGCGAAAGAAAACAATTTAAAAAACCTGAATGTTGAAATCCCATTAAATAAATTTGTCGTTATTACGGGCGTCAGTGGTTCCGGAAAAAGTACACTTATCCACGATGTGCTTTATTCCGGTATAGCAAAATACTTTGGTATGGCTCCTTCGCAGGTAGGTAAGTATGATGATATTAAGGGTGCAAGTTACATTGATGAAATTGAAATTGTTGATCAATCACCGATTGGTAAATCACCACGTTCAAATCCTATAAGTTATGTAAAAGCATTTGAAAACATAAGAGAACTATTTGCCTCCACTCATCAGGCACGAGCAAGAGGATACAAACCAGGATATTTTTCGTTCAATGTTCCTGGCGGTAGGTGCGAGACCTGTGCCGGTGACGGTTTTATAAAAGTAGAAATGCAATTTCTTGCTGATCTCTATCTTACCTGTGATGATTGCGATGGAACAAGGTTTAAAAAAGAAATACGTGAAATTACATACCGCGGAAAGAATCTTGTTAATGTTTTGGAAATGACCGTTGATAGTGCTCTCGATTTCTTTAAAGGCAATTCGAAAATAGCACGTTATCTTCAAGTGCTTGCTGATGTTGGTTTGGGCTATATTAAACTTGGTCAGCCGTCAAACACATTATCTGGAGGAGAAGCCCAGCGTGTGAAACTCGCTGCTCATCTTGCTGTTCATCGGGATAAGAAACACACACTTTTTATTTTCGATGAACCTACCACCGGTTTACATTTCGATGATATTTCGAAGCTGTTGAATTGCTTGCAGTTGCTCCTTAAAAGGAATAATTCTGTTGTGATAATTGAACATAATCTTGATGTTATAAAGTGTGCTGATCACATAATCGATCTTGGACCGGAAGCCGGAGAAAAAGGGGGAGAAGTTGTTGCGGCCGGAACTCCGGAAGAGATAATAAAAGTGGAACATTCGTGGACAGGAAAATACTTAGAATCTTATCTTAACAATTCATAAAGCAAGGAGATGCTTAGGGGTCCAATTCGGATCTTACATTTTCTTACATAAATAAAAAATCTCCAATCAGTAAGAATCGTTTAATATTTGTATTATTTATTAAGATTTTCTTATTTTACAATAAAAAAGTATTGCGCTTATGAAATTATTACTTGTTAATCCAAGCAGGGGAAAAGAAGCCAAAGGAGATTTTTGGGATTTTAATTTTGAAAAAAGAATCCTTGGACAAACCAGCCTGGTACCACTCTATCTTCCCACAATAGCAGGAATTACTCCCAAAGATGTGGAAATCTCAATTGTAGATGAAAAAGTTGAGGAAATTGATTTTGATGATGATGTTGATCTCGTGGGAATTGGATCGATGACACCGAATATAAATAGAGCTTATGAAATAGCTGATGAGTTTCGGGAAAGAGGTGTCACTGTAGCCATCGGGGGTATACATGCTTCTATGCTGCCCGAAGAGGCTTCAAAACATGCAGATAGTGTAGTCATTGGAGAAGCGGAAGACCTGTGGCCTCAACTTATCCAGGATTTTAAGGATGGTCATCTTCAGAAGTTTTATCGTTTTACACGATATCCAAACTTAGAAAATATGCCGACACCAAGGTATGATTTAATCAAGGGAGACAGGTATGTTATCAACCAGGTTCAAACAACAAGAGGCTGCCCTTTTGATTGCGAATTTTGTTCGGTGAAAGCATTCTCGGGAAAGCAATTCAGATGTAAAACGATCGACCAGGTTGTGAAGGAGATTGAGGCATTAACTCCTTATTATATTATGAATGTTTATGGTTATGAACTGAAACTGCCCAAGACACTCCTTTTTGCTGATGACAACATCGTTGGTAACAAAAGCCATGCTAAAAAATTATTTGAAGCACTGATCCCAATGAGACTTACTGATTGGTATTGCGAGGCATCTATAAACGTCGGACGGGACAAAGAAATGCTGGCGATGATGAAAGAAGCCGGATGTCATGCAATGATCATCGGGATTGAAAGTGTCAATCAGGATACTTTAGTGGGAATGGAAAAAAAGATTAACAAAGTGGATGAATACTATGAGTGCATAGATAACATTCAATCATCCGGTATAAAAGTATTAGGTTCTTTCGTTTTGGGTAGCGATTCTGAAGATGAAACAATTTTTGAAAAGACGGTAAAATTTATTCGTGATACGAATATGATTTACAGCATGATCAACGTTCTTACACCACTCCCCGGTACCCGGCTTTTTGAACGTTTTGAGCGAGAAGGAAGACTTCTGCATAAAGACTGGGAACATTATAGTCTTGAAACAGTATGTTTTAAACCCAAAC
>CALANC010000194.1 GCA_937925895.1 uncultured Desulfobacterales bacterium | reverse complement strand
TCAACAATAACATGGATCAATCCATGAATCGATTTGCTTACCGCACAACAGGCCTTGCCCTCAAGACGCTGGCCAGCTTTTTAAAAGCCCGGTTTCGCATTCATGGTGATAACCATATTCCCGAAGGTTCAGCCATCTTTGTAGTCAATCATTTTACCCGAATCGAGACGCTTTTTCTTCCTTATCACATCCACAAACTGACCGATGTTCCTGTTTGGTCTCTTGCAGATTACCAACTTTTTGATGGCCCACTGGGTATTTTCCTTGAAAAAGTCGGTGCAGTTTCCACAAAAAATCCCGATAGGGATCTCCTGATCATAAAGAGTCTCCTTGCCGGAGACGCCATGTGGATAATTTTCCCCGAAGGCCGCATGGTGAAAAGCAAAAAAATCATTGAAAAGGGACGCTTTATGATTTCTTATGCCGGCGGTAAACGTCCACCACACACGGGAGCCGCCACTTTGGGCCTCAGAACAGAGTTTTACCGGCAGCGGTTGCGCTACATGGTAGAGGAATTTCCTCATGAAGCAAAACGGTTAATGGATCTTTTCCAACTAGATTCAATAGAACCCGTATTGGAAGGTAACACCTATATTGTTCCCGTAAATATTACTTACTATCCATTAAGGGCTCATGAGAATGCTCTCAACAAAATTGCCGCTCGTTTAATGGAGGATATGTCGGATCGCATGGTAGAAGAGATAATGACAGAGGGCACCATGCTGTTGTCCGGTGTTGATGTGGATATCCGATTTGGCAAGCCGATTGAAATAAAAAAATTCATGAAAAGTTCTGCCGTTGACAGAGATATATCTTCTAAACAGCAGATAAGTTTTGATGATCCAATTCCTTCAAAACAAACAATGAAAAAAATAGCCTTTCAAATTATGCAGCGTTACATGTCCGACATATACAGCATGACAACGGTTAATCACGATCACATGTTTGCATCTATGCTCAAGATGATTCCCTTTAGAAAAATTAAAACGTATGACCTCAGACGAAGGGTATTCACAGCAAGCACAAATAATCTTAAAAAAACAGGAATCCATCTCCACCACAGTTTCGATTCAGACCAGACACATCTGCTAACTGACGATAAGTTCCACAAGTTTAAGGATTTTATCACGGTGGCTCGGGAAAAGGGTGTAGTCAAAAAACATAACGGGACATTGGTAAAAGACACCTCAAAATTCAGCTCTCCTTTTGATTTTCATCGTGTACGCCTTGATAACCCGGTTGCGGTTATCGCAAACGAAGTGGAGCCGTTAAAACAGCTTCAAAGGAGGATAAACCGAGTCGCATGGACGCCGGGGTTCTGGCTAAAGCGCAAGGTTGTGAGATATCTGCTAAAAAAGGAATTTCGAGAATTTGAGAAAGATTACAAAACTTTTTATATTGAAGGCGAGTCAAAGAAAAAAGATGTGGGGAAACCATTTCTCATCAAGGGGGACTCCCGTGATATCGGCGTGGTTCTTATACATGGTATGATGGCAGCACCCCTTGAAATTGGGGAACTAGCCGCCTACCTGGGCAACAGAGGGCTGTGGGTTTATGCGCCTCGATTAAAAGGCCACGGCACTTCTCCTGAAGATCTTGCTACAAGAACATATATGGACTGGGTGGAATCCGTTGATACGGGTTATGCCATAATGAGCAACATATGTGAGCGAGTTGTGGTGGGTGGATTTTCGGCCGGCGCCGGGCTGGCACTCGATTTGGCCTTGAGAGTGAAAGAGGTAAAAGGGGTTTTTGCTGTTTGTCCTCCCATGAGGCTTAAAGATTTTTCTTCGAAGTTTGTCCCGGCGGTTGACGTTTGGAACAAGCTGATGGAGAAAATTCGTCTTGATGGAGCCAAAATGGAATTTGTGGAAAACAGACCAGAAAACCCTCACATAAACTACTTTCGCATACCGGTTTCCGCAGTTCTGGAACTGGAGAAACTAATGGATTCTCTTGAGACCAGACTAGCGGACATTCATGTGCCTGCGCTGGTGGCACAATCTATTGGGGACCCGGTTGTGAAACCAAGCGGATCAAGGAGGACGTTTAAACTCATTGGATCGGAGGATAAATCATACATCCTCTTAAACTTTGACCGCCACGGCATTTTATTGGGTGACGGGGCTGATAAGGTGCATAGAGCAATCGGTGATTTTATCGAGCAGTTGAAGTAAAGAATTCGGATTGATTTGGTGGGAATACGATGAAGAACAGAATCGGATTTATCGGCTTGGGCCTAATGGGAAAATGGATGGCAATAAATTTATTAAAGGCCGGTTTTAATTTGATGGTTTTCGATATCGATCACCACGCATTGGCACAGTTGCAGAAAAGTGGTGCCGGCACCGCTGAATCGCCTGCAAAATTATCTGCACAGACCGATATGGTAATTCTTTGTCTTCCAGGTCCTGATATTATAGATACGGTTATATGGGGGAAAGACGGAGCGGTTGAAGGGATGAGGTCGGGCCAGCTGGTTATAGATTGTGGTACGTCTGATTATCGATGGACAGCTGAATTTGCGGGCAAACTTTCCGAAAAAGGGATTGATTTTGCAGATGCTCCGGTAACCGGAATGGAAAACAGGGCCAAGGATGCTACCCTGACCATAATGTTCGGGGGTTCCCGAAGAATATACGATCAAACCCACCCGGTACTTAAAGCTATGGGAAATCAGATCGTGTATATGGGAGGAGTCGGGTGTGGTCAACTCGCAAAGCTGATTAATCAATTGCTTTTCAATGTCAGTCTTGCCGCTATGGCCGAAGTACTTCCCATGGCAGTTAAGCTTGGTCTTGATCCGGAAAAGATCAGTACGGTCATAAACAGTGGTTCAGGAAAAAGTTTTGCCTCGGAGGTGTTCATTCCAAATATTTTAGAGAACCGTTTTGATCAAGGCTATGGCCTCAAAAAAGCGTATAAAGATATGGTCAGTGCAACGCGCATTTCAGCCGATCATCAGATCCCCCTGCCAGTGGTTCAAGCGGCCATGACCTCCTATCAAATGGCGTTGGCCTCTGGTCTTGGAGATCTGGATAAAGGCGCTATAATCCAAATTTTTGAACAATTGCTCGAGGTTAAATTTCGAAAGAAAAAATTTTATTAATTTCCATAAAAAATAGGAGATCAGGACGGGTATAATTATGGACAAGCTTATTATTACGGTGGCGCTCACCGGAAATGTGCCGACCAAAGAGATGAACCCGTATGTCCCGATGACTCCGGACGAAATTGCTGCGGATGTTCGCAAATGTGCCGAAGCCGGGGCAAGTATGTTTCACATCCATGCGCGTGATGAGGATCTGAGACCGACACTCGAAATGGAGGTTTTCAAAACGATCGTCGGCAAAATCAAGGAGACC
>CALANC010000193.1 GCA_937925895.1 uncultured Desulfobacterales bacterium | reverse complement strand
CGCCTGGTTCTGGTCAATAATTTTATGGCGGAGCTTTATGGAATGGTAAGAATAAATAGAAATTGCTCCAGGTTTCCATAACCATGGAATAACCCTCTATCTGGTAAGTGAAAACTGAATCTGGTGGAAATGGTGAATAATATATATTACCACTTCATTAAAATAATAGCTTCACATCAATTTTCCTTAAGGGAAAGGTATGTTGAGGATTACAAGGTCGAAGCGGCAATATGTAGGCACCTTGGATTGCCAGAACCTAAACTATAAGGTGGAATATTTTTTGCCCCACAAGAGAACTAACAGCCTTTTAAAATGTTCACTGATAGGGAGTTATCTGTGTTCCCTATGTGTTCCCTCAGCAAACGACAGCATGCACAACCTATTGTAATTATTAGACACCATGCACACTATGCACAAAGTTGACCAGAAAACCTCTAGCTCTGGAATAGTTCTGATTTCAATAGGTTATGAGCTTTTTTGATTCGCAGATAAAAAAGAATGGGGTTCAGGGGGCCGGAGGTTCAAATCCTCTCGTCCCGACCAGTAATATAAAGGGTTTTCGGTTGATTCCGGAAATCCTTTTTTTTGTGGAATTTTCAGTTTGTCCAACTTCTGTCCAACTTTTTTGGTGACGTACGATAAAATGTTTTTGGCAGGGTAGGGTGATCCACAACAAAAAAAACCGCCCGAAGGCAGTGTTTAATATATCTTGTGGAGACCTTGATACTTATTTTTGAAGTACTTGAAATTCTCTTTTATAGCTAATAATCCAAATATCAGTATTCAACTTTATTAACTCGACATATGGGTTTAAATTTTTATCTTTTTTCCAACCTTCATCAAAGTAAGTAATATATAGAATATATTTATTGTTTTTATCTTTAAAAATGCCCAAAATGTTTAAATTAGTTAAGCCCCGAATTTCTAATTTTGATAAAATTTTGTCTGGCGGAAATTTTTTGCTTATATATGGTTCAGCATAAGCGTTATGAAAAAAAACAAATGTTAAGATTAATGCTAACAACATAATTATTTTGCGTTTCATATTCCCCCCCCTTTTTTATTATTTAATTTTGTTTCCAAACCACTCATCAAGATCATCAATATACCCATAGTCATATAACAACTCTGTAATTTCCTGCAAGGTTTTGGGCCGAGCTGAGCGGTCATTGTCAACCAGGCGGATCCTGCTGCCGCTATTTTCTCAGGAGTCTCTAGAATTTCTTCGCCAAAACAGCGGGCCAGGCCGTTCCTGCTAAGGGTGGAAAGTGCTTCTTTAAAAGTTATCATGCCAGGAAACTAACTGGCTGCATAGAGGAAAACAATAATTGAAAAATGGTAGGGGAATGCTAGGCAGTTAAAAACTCCGCCGACTAGGGCAGGGTTAATATGTCCAATGGACACCTTCGCTATCTAAGAACTTTTCACTAGTGTTAATTCATAGCAGGTCTTTACAGTTGGCGAAACCCTGCATATGAAATGACCCCTCCCCCATAAAACATGGGGCGATGAAAGGTCTTTTCTACTTAACACTGTCAGACATATCAGCAGAAATATTAACTAGTATTGCTCAATACAACTGAAGCTTGCCGCATTACGTGTATCACCTTTGCCATCATACTTGGCGACTTTGGGATAAGCACAAACCGGTCTCGAGCCATTCGGCTGCATTTTCTCATCCACCCAATAGGCAGTGACTTGTTCAGGTGCTTTGCCAGATTCAAACCACTTGTCGATTTCCATTAAGTAGTTCACCCATGAAGGTCCCGGACCCCCAAAACAGTGCTCCACCCCGGGCATCATAAATAAACGCGTATCATCAGCCGCCGTCTTGTCGTGTGCCAGGACGTCTTCATAATATCCAACAATCGCCGGTCCGGGCGCAGCAGTGTCTGACCAACCGGTGTAGATAATCAGCTTTCCGCCACGCTTACGAAATGCGGACAAATCAGGATTGGTGGCATTAAGCGTTTCAGCAACCCGCTCAGAATCTTTAAGGAGTGTGTCGTAATCATAATCTTGATAAATCCAGTTCGGGTAATTGTAAACAAAGTATTTCATGATACCATTACCAAAGCCGTAAAAAGCACTGGGGGCAACAGGAGCCTCGAAATCGTCAGTTTCAACGCCACCCTGGAACTCATCCAGATCGGCCTGGTATTTCAGCCCGCCTGTCAACCAGCGCAACCAACCACCCAAAGCGGTCTCGCCCCCGAAGGGAAATCCATAAAACAATGAATTGCCTTTAGAGTCTTTGGGCCCATCGTAGACAACCTTGACGGCAGCCAGTTGTGCTTCGCTGAGACAGTTATCCATTTTTTTGCCTTTGCACAGCAACGTTGCCACATCGAATTTGCACTTTCGGGGATCATTGAGGATACCATCTTTAATCCCGTCCTGTTCGTCGCACATAGCAAGATACGAGGACTCAATTAATTCTTGCTCTTTAGGGCCAACCACAGCTTCTTGTAAGTTTTTGGGGTCCGGATACATAGCCTGATTTATCTGTGATGCAATTGCTGCAAGACCTGGGACCCAGTTAAAAGCCGGAGCACCGGCAACAATGCCGTCGAAATCCTCTGGATAACGTTGCGCCGCCATCAGGCCCTGGCCACCGCCACGGGAACAGCCGGTAAAGTAGCTACGGG
>CALANC010000192.1 GCA_937925895.1 uncultured Desulfobacterales bacterium | reverse complement strand
AAAAACGACCCTCTTTCCTGCGATCAGCACCTGTAAATGCACCCTTCTCATGTCCGAAAAGTTCGGATTCAAGCAGTGTTTCCGTAATGGCCGCGCAGTTGATCTTAACAAACGGTCCGCCTTTCCTGGGACTGTTAAAGTGGATTGCTCCGGCGATTAATTCTTTTCCTGTTCCCGATTCTCCCGTAATCATTATGGTTGCTTCGGACGGGGCCACATGTGCGACGGTATCCAAAAGGCTCACCATAGACGGGCTTCGACCAATGATGTGCTGCAGATCAAAATGCTTTCCGAGACTTTCTCTCAAAATGCGGTTTTCCTCTCTCAGCTTGGAGTGCTCCATCGCCCTTTCTATCGTGAGCCGCAACTTGTCGAAATCGAGGGGTTTGGTTAGATAATCATAGGCTCCTTTTTTCAATGCCTCTATGGCCGTATCCACAGACGAATACGCCGTCATTATGGTTACCGGAATGGCGGGATTAAACGACTTTATCTTCTCAAGCGCTTCGAGGCCGGACACTTTTAACATCCTAACGTCCATTAAAACCACGTCGAAAGGCCCTTTTTTTACCTCTTCGATGGCGGTCGAACCGTCGTCGGCTTCGACAATATCATACCCCCATCCCCCAACAAGCGTCCTCAGCATGGTGCGATGGGCACTGTCGTCGTCAACAACCAAAATCGTTTTTCTTTTCTTCATGGGTCTGCTTTCTTTAAAACATCAGGCAACATGAGGGTTATGGTGGTTCCTTGGCCAAGCTGACTCTCAACATTGATTTCACCTTTGTGCGCTTCCATAATATTGTGACCAATGGCCAAACCCAGACCGGTCCCTGAGGGTTTGGTTGTAAAGTACGGATCAAATATGTGGGCCATATCATCTTTACCGATCCCTGCCCCGGTATCTGTAACTTGAATTTTTATTCCATTTTTTTCGATATTTTTGGCAAGCGTTACTGTCAAATTCCCCCCATTTCCCATGGACTCTATGGCATTCAAATAAAGGTTCAACAGAACCTGATTGATTCTGTCAGGATCAATATAGGCATCTTCCACCTCTTGGGAAAGGCTGGATATAACTTCGATGTTGTTCTCAAAAGCTTGTCTTTCCACCAATTTAATCGAGTTTTCGATAAATGTCTTTAATTGAATCGGCTTTTTAGAAATGGTGATAGGTCTTGCAAACTCGTGCAGTTGACCAACGACTCTGTTTAATCTGTCAACTTCCTGTATCATAAGATCTGAAATCTGCTGATTTTCGGGCACATCATGGTATCTTTCCTTAAAATAGGTGGCAAAACCTTTTATCGAACTCAAAGGGTTACGTATTTCATGGGAGACACCGGCCGCCAGTCTTCCTACAGAGGCCAAGCGCTGGCTCCTGGCTATCTCTTTTCTCAAAGAGCGCACTTCGCTTAGATCTTTTAAGAGCAGGACATAACCGAGAAATGTGCCGTTTTCATCATTCAACAATGTGGCCCCAACCTCAAGGGGTATCACCTCGCCTTTACTGACATTACAGTCGATCTCCTTTTCAATAATTCTTTTCTCATCGTCAAGGCTTTCCAACATTTGCCAAAGTTCCCCCGGAAGTATTTGCTCGGCATTTTCCCCGATGACTTCTTTGTTTGTAATGTTGAGGATAGATTTGGCCACCTGATTGACAGAGGTAATGTTGTAATGGTCGTCGACGGCGACAAGACCAATCGGCATGTGCTGTACCAGGTTATCGGAAAAGGCCTTTATCCTGGAAAGTGATGTTCGGGCGGCCCGGTAGTTTTGCGCCAAAAAAAGTAATATGATGCCCGCAAAACCGATCAGGAGCAGGATGACACCCATAATAACGGTATGTTTGATATCCGAACTTTTGGCCTCTTCCACCGAAGCCATGTCAAGCCCTACAAATATTATTAAATCGGTTTGCAGAATGTTCATTCTTTCATTGGCATCCAGCCCAAACCACATTTGCATCATCATACGTCCACGACGCATACCCAGAGGTCCTTCTGCAGGTGAAAATCTGCGAAAGACTTCAAATATCTTTTTGCCGTCAGGTTTGGCCAAAAGGCGCCATTGGGCCTTTTTTGAGCGTGCTATTTGGATTAGATTTAAACCTCTGCCATGGCTTTTTCCGATGTGGGAAGGATCGCCATGTGCCAAAATCGTTCCATTTGCATCGGCAACGAGAAGGTATAAAATGTCGGATTGCTGAGCGGTCTCTGTTAAAAGTTTCTGAAGTTGAACAGCGCTCCAGTGCATTCCCATGCCCGTTCTTGTCCCTGCCTCGAACGATCTGATGAGGGCTGCACCTTTTTCCAGCAAAAGCCGGAGGCTGCTTTCATTCTGGCGGTTAATATTCTGTATGGTCATAAAGGTAAATATCGGAAACAGAACCACCACTGCCCCAATAAATATCCAGGGGGGAATCCCGGCCCAGAATCTGTCATTCTTTGCTTTACTTAACATGACTATTGATTACGCAAATTTGATGCCAAAGGCAGGCACCCGGTACAATTTTGTCCAAGAGCGACTGTCAGGTATCTGAAAAGTTGTTGATTATACAAGAACCGAAGCTGAATCGGTGTTTTGGAACCTTGGAATGATGAAATTGTGGAATGTTGAGTACCAAAGGAATAAAACATTTTTCCATTATTCCAATATTCCATTTTCCCGGTCAGATAACCACTGCTATCGATTGTTGAGACAGCTTCCCGGTCTAAACTAAATCACCCGGCGGTTTATATAAAATATGAATAAAAACGTGCTTTTGGGCCTTTTCGAATTCATACCCAAAGCGGATACTTTTTACCCGCTCTTATGGCATTATCGGATTAATCTGGATACTTATTATCCAGGATTGGGTGGCAAGATGCAAGGAAAAACGGGTAGGGAAGGGTTGATAGTTTGGATACGGGTTAAGGGCAGGTTATATTTTCGGTTTCAGGGATGAAGTATTGGATGGCTTCAAGCTCATTTTGTCTGGCCGGTCTCCAATCTATGTTAAAAAATATTTCCGTGCCAAAATACGACTTGGGCGTAAAATTCGCAACATAAAGAGCGGGCTCGTCTGGATAATGTTCAGCCCAGAGAACTTCCTCGATATTTAGTTCAAAGTCCCTGCATATGCGTTTCCCCAAGCTCTCTGCGCAGGTTGTTTTGAAAATACCTTCTCCGGTTTGGGTCGCCACCACGATATAAGGTCGCAAATACTTCACATCCGGTTTGCTCATGGATAAATCAATGATCCTCAACCTCCATGAGTAGGCCCATTGACCAATGGGCTGAAAAGGTGCATCTCCCTGCCTTTGCAAACGATATGTTCCGTCGAATAGAATCAAACTCTGCTTGTTCCTTCGGTTTTCAAGATTCTAATTTCCATCAAAAAAGAGCCATCTGACCGTTATTCTTCCTTTTCCAGCCTTTTAGCGGCCCCCTTCGCGAGTCAGCAAACACTCCGGGGGCCTGCTCTGCATGACGTGCCCAGTCCAACATAATTTGAGCGATCGTTTCGGCAGTGCTCTGCTTCCAACCGGCCCCAAGTTTTTCTCTCAGCTCAAGACCTATCTTTAACAACGTATTACCTTCATTTTTATAGGTGTTAAGTATTTTTATAAACATGGCAAACGAATCGATTTGCAAAGCGCCTTCAGCAAATAGAAGGGAACGCTCGGCAGGGTTTAAGGCAAACGCCATCCCCTTAGGAAGCAATTTTATCAACGGCGCTCTCCTTTGTATAAAGCCCAAGTCTTCCAAAGCCGCCAGAGCTCTAAAAATTGTATGTTTGCTCAGGCCCGTCCAATCCACCCTGCCGTCTTCTTCAAGCGCACGAACAAGCCTGGCAGCGGTGTTCTCAACATGGGCGTACTGAATCCAGGGAGTTTTGGCTCCGCGTCTTTTAGGTAACAATAACCGGCGTTCACGGATCTCTGTCTCAGGATCAAAACGAATGATACATTTATTTTTTGGGTCTAAAACCGCTAAATCAGAAGCATCCATCCATTTGACGATGATTCGGGCATGCGTTAACCAGGCCGGTCTGGTGGCTGAAATATAGGGACATGACGTCTCCAGAACTCCGGAGACTTCACTTATGGTCAATCTTCTCTTTTCTTCTAAAGTTTTTAAAAGCAATCGTACCAGCCGGTTTCCTTGAAGACGGTTTTTCAGGTGCTTTCGCAATAAAACGACATTTTCTTGAGGCGATTGGGAAAATTTTTCCTGCAAGGCTGCGGTTCCGTTGCCGAGCTGAACAAGTCCAAACAAGGCCATGTCTCTTATGAGCCGGTAAAATAGTTTGTCCGAAAAACCGGTTTGTTTTTTAAATTCGATCGTTTCAATTGGACCGTTCGCCGCTGATAAAATTCTCATAGCCTTAATAACGTGTCCTATCTGCGTTTGAAAAATGTAGCTTTCCAAGACGGGGGAAACTTGAGTGTTGAGATAGTCACTGAAGGTGTTCGAGTAAAGGTCACAACTGTTGCCGATTTTTACAACCAATTCTCGGCGAACAAGGCTTTGGAAAATAGGGGGATCAAGTATTTTACTTAAGGTAGACATACGGACCGGTGCGACGTTTGCCATATAATATAACGATGCTTTTTCATCTTCCGACAACTCGTACAAATCGGCACGGATAATTTTCTCAATGTTGTGGATGTCTTTTGCAATGCTCGCCTGCGTCACGCCGGCCTGTATTTGTGCTCTGACATGAGCACAAAGCCTTTTCAACAGCCAGGGATAACCGTGCGAAAATTCAGAGAGGAAAAATTTAAGGTCTTTTCTTAGGATTTCGTCTAGCTCCCCACTTAACCGATCAAAGAGAACATTCGATTCCACGTCGGAAAAAGGGCCCAACATGATATGTTTGCTCGAGTCAAAAACGAGGTTATAAAAATCGCCGGAGACGGCATTGTTCGAACCGATAACATCCGTTTTCCACGAAAAACAAAATATCACATTCGTTTTCGCCTCAATCACTTTTAGAAATAGATTCCTTACATGTTTTAGAACCTCCGGCATAAATAAAATCGTCTCGAAGTGGTCCAGAAAAACAACCATGAGTTTGCCCTGGGATTCGAGGATTTTGCCGATGTTGAGAATCGCTTTGACGGCGCTGTCAAACCGGGTAATCGATTTTGAATGATATTTGTCGCTGATGAGATCATCTGAGTCCCCCAGTCGCCGGACAGCATAATCGACGACATGTACTATGAACCGGGGTGATAACGCCGATCGGGAGTCGACAGCCAGAGCACAGTGGCCCATTTCGCTCAAATGTGCGATACCGGCAAGAATCATCGAACTTTTCCCCCAACCCGAAGGAGACTCAAACAACATGCAGCGGAGTGAGGTGTTCTTATTAATTACCTGGACTGAAAAGGCGTCGAGTTCTGCAATTAAGGATTTTCTGCCAACAAAATGTTTAGCTGATGCCGGGCATCTATACTGAAAGCATTCGGAGCTTCCTTTGAGCTCGATTATTTCTTCCTCATCTTGAAACAGATCCGCCTGAAATGCAGCGGTATCTTCCACATAGATTTTTTCAAAATTATCAAGTTCCGGATACAGCTTGACAATATAACTTAAAATCGATTTGTCTGACAACGGAGCTCCGCCGGCACTAAACAGTGCGATTCTATCCGGTGTTTTATTCCCGTGAGAGATAATATACTGGACCCAAAATAATCCTTTTTGCGTATAAAGCAGCAAGCAATCACCCAGCTTCCCCATACCCCTAAC
Organism: uncultured Desulfobacterales bacterium; assembly: GCA_937925895.1. Lineage (GTDB taxonomy): Bacteria > Desulfobacterota > Desulfobacteria > Desulfobacterales > UBA11574 > CALANC01. The sequence continues at coordinate 3,228 of CALANC010000192.1, read as the reverse complement.
CATAAGCTTGCCGACATGCCCCGGACCGACAACTCCATGTGTTTCTGAAATCGCTTTAAGAACATCCGTTTCTTCGAAAAGTCGCACGGTTACATCCGGGTTGCTCTCTATTTGATCCCGATAAAATTCTTTGGCCGGCAAAGCAACGCCGGGTAGTACAATAAACAGGCCATGACACTCTTTGTCTTTGTGCCATTTTGTCATATAGTTGCCATAAAATGCTTGGATTTCTTTTAAAGAAATATCTTTTTCACCACACTTGCACGCTGCGTAGAAGGATGTGCCGGTTGGTTTATGTTTTCCTTCAATTTCGATTTCCATGCCGGAGTCGTCTATGTTCAGGACACGATCAGGTCGATACCCGTAATGGTGCAGGGTCTCGGACGCCATGGCCTCGAACAACTTAATTCCGGCCTTTGGAGAGCGAGCTGCTGTAAGTATTTTTAGCCTTTCCATAAACCCTTGACCTCTTGGATCCTGCCAAAATTATCAACTCTTTTAGAGATGATTTATATCTTTAAATATTTTTTCAAAATTTTCCAGAAATGTTTCATTATGGGACGATTCGTCGAATTCTCTCAACCATTTTCGTATATATTGAAGGTCGATATCCGGATTCCTAAGAAGAATGCTCCTCACATCTTCCAGATCTCTGGGGCGGCCCGCAAAGACTTTATGAGTGATGAGATCTTCCGGAGCGGCAAAGGCTACCTTTTGACCTAAGATCATTACGGTTCTTGCGCGCTTAATGGCATTTTTCTCATAAGGGGTATATGAAAAAATAAAGTCGACTCTTATTCCGGTCTGTTCATGTTGTGTTGGTAAAACCATCGTTTCCTTGACAAAAGACTCCATATCCTCAGGAAGAGGTGTCAGGGAAAGATCTCGAAGGGCGAGTAACAGGTGATCGAGTTGGTCAATGTTTACGCCGAGGGTAACATCTATGTCTTTGGTCAGGCGAGGTTCTCCATAAAGCAATACCGCCTGCCCACCGATGATCATATAGGGGAGGTTTTGATTTTCAAGGCACAGGCCTATTCTCGACAGGAGTTTTTCAAACATGAATTCAGGACACGGGCAATCTTGATGTCTGTCTCTATTCCTTCTAACGGCTTTTTTAAGGGGAGTACCCCCAGCGTTACGCCTTCATTCCACAGGGATGTAAAAATTTTTAAGGAATGAGAAAAGGACAGAGGTCCTTCCTTTTTGTAAAAGTCGGCTTGAAATTTTTTCAGCCGTTGCGGGTTTTTTACCATCTGTCACCACATTTGAAGAGCACCCTACAGCAAGCTGCAAGGCATCTTTCCGGTAAGGAATTCTGCGGTTTTTACATCCGCTCGCTCTTCCCACAGCAAGCTGCGGGGAATAAACTCGCTGTTGCCGGTCAAAAAGAGATTAGAATAGATAACATATAGCGAATATACATGATATTGTCAAACAACCGGCCAGGATAATTTTGATCATTTGCTCTCTGCCAAAAGGCATTGTCGGTGGACAGGTCCTCCGACCATTCGAGCGGAGAGCTTCCCTTATTCGCCTTGACCATTACGAACCGATCTGATATCCACTTTCAAAAAAATCCGAACGCTGAAAGGAAGATATGTGCTGATCACGGAAATACTGGCAAGAAATGCACGGATGTACGGAAAAGAAACAGCTCTTGTGGAGCGGGAACCCTCCAAAAACGTGCGCAAAGAAATCACCTGGCAAGAATTTGACGACCAGGCAAACCAATTGGCCCATGCACTCATTTCAATGGGCGTCCAAAAAGGCGACCGGGTGGTCCATTTGATGACCAACTGCATTGAATGGCTGCCTATTTATTTTGGAATATTACGAACAGGGGCCTGGGCCGTCCCCTTAAACTTTCGTTTTGTAGCAAAAACAATCAAACGTTGTGTTGAGACCGCAGAAGCCAAAGTAATTATTTTTGGAGAAGAGTTCATTGAACGTATCCATTCCATAAAGAATGACCTGGATAAATGGGTAAACACTTATATTTTTGTAGGGCCGGAAGAACTCAGGCCCGACTATGCAGCCTCCCTTCAAAAAACGCTTTCATCCCAACCTGAAGTTGACCCTAAAGTTGACATACAAATTACAGATGAGGCGGGTTTATATTTCACTTCAGGTACCACCGGCACCCCGAAGGCAACCCTGTTAACCCACAGAAATCTGGAATTTGCTTGCTATGTGGAAAATCATCATCACCTTCAAACCCGCAACGACAACTTTCTTTGCATTCCTCCTCTGTATCACACAGGCGCCAAGATGCACTGGTTCGGCAACTTCATTGTCGGGGCAAGAAGTGTCATTCTAAAGGGCGTTGAGCCCAAGTGGATTATGGAAGCTATTTCCGAAGAGAGGGTGACCGTGGTTTGGCTCTTGGTTCCGTGGGCGCTGGACATTCTTTTTGCCGTACAAAGCGGTGAATTGAAGTTGAAAGACTATAACTTGGACCAGTGGCGACTCATGCATATCGGCGCCCAGCCCGTGCCTCCTAATTTGATCAAGGAATGGAAAAGAATTTTTCCCCACCACCTGTACGATACCAACTATGGCCTTACGGAGTGTACAGGACCGGGATGTGTCCATCTCGGAATGGAGAACATGCACAAGGTCGGAGCTATCGGCATACCCGGATTTGATTGGGAGATCAAAATCGTGGACGACCGGTTGAACGCTGTCAAACCCGGCCAGCCCGGCGAACTGATGGTGAAAGGCCCCGGAGTGATGAAAGAATACTATAACAACCCTGAAGCAACCAAAGCCTCTCTGATCGATAGTTGGCTCCTAACCGGAGATATTGCCCGGCAGGACGAAGATGGATTTATATGGTTGGTTGACAGGAAAAAAGACGTTATCATAACCGGGGGAGAAAACATATATCCGGTTGAAATTGAAGATTTTCTTCAAACCCACCCTAAAATTTTTGATGTGGCGGTCATCGGACTACCCAGCCTGCGCCTTGGAGAAATCTCTACGGCCATCATCCAATTAAAACCCGGAGAGGAATTGACTAAAGAGGAAATAAACGATTTTTGTCAGGCGCTTCCCCGATTCAAAAGACCCCGAAGGATTATTTTTGATGAGGTGCCCCGCAACCCCACCGGCAAAATAGAAAAACCGAAGCTGCGAAAAAAGTATGCCGGCATGTCAGAGAGTTTTAAAATTTAAAAAACTCCAATTCTGAAAAATGAATTCAGGTCATGCCATTTTCTTCAAGGC
>CALANC010000191.1 GCA_937925895.1 uncultured Desulfobacterales bacterium | reverse complement strand
GGTAAACAGAGCACGGTCTTTGAAATTAAAGTGGCTAAAGAAGATATTGGGAAGATAATCGGAAAGCAGGGCCGAACCGCTCAAGCCATACGAACCATATTAAATGCTGCTTCTGGCAAGGCAAAGAAACGCACAATCGTTGAAATTATAGAATAGTGCAATATTGCATCCTCCCGGTAAAATGGTAACCTTGCAACTTAACTTAAAAGCATAAATCTATGTCCTATAAATATCCTGAATGCCCTTTGTATAATCACGATAACTGTAGGGAGTTTCACAGCCCAAAGCTATGTCCCTTTAGCCAGAGAAGATAAGAAGTGTCTTAAGAAGATACATAAAAACGTAAAGAGAAAAGCCCATAAATATTTGATTCTTGATAAAGAGTTTTTACCCTTCGGCAGGGTGAGAACCCTTATTCTATGGCTTCTCAAAAAGTACGAAAATAAGGATAAGAAATGAAGGATTCTCTTTATGGCAAAGAAACGGATTAAGCATAGTCTTGAAGAGATGAAGGCTCGTATAACTGAGATTGTTTCTACCATGTCAGAATTTGAATTGAATAGGTTTCTGACAGGTTTAGAAAGATGGCGGAAATCCAAATTTTGTTATCTGTAATTCAAGTTTTTTTATGATAACCGATGTATTGGCAAGCAATCAAAGGTTTTGACAAGCCCGGGTTTCATAACATAATCTCAAATTATCGACACTTAGGTGATATTTAGTTTTCTGGTACGATAACCTATGGGATTTAAGGACGGATAACATTACAATGGTAATGATATCCAGATCCGTATAATCACTTTCAAACCAAGGAGAACCAGAAATGGGTGATAAAGGGAAAAGAGACAAAGGCAAAAGGGAACAACAGAAAAAGGCCCAGCTTACTCCAAAGGAAAAACGAAAATTAAAAAAAGAAAAGAAGAAATAAATGCCCGGTGTTGTTCGGCGACCTTAAATCAGGTACGGGAAACTTGTGTGTACTGCTGAGGCTGTCGAAAAACTCCAAAAGTTTGATTGTAAAATTAATAACTATTTGATTTTACTGTACGTAAAATTCGTAAAAATGCCAAAATCGGGCTTTTTCGACAGTCTCGCTATGTATCTTGAACTGCAACAGCGAGCGCATTCCCCGCAGCTTGCTGCGGGGTCAGCGAGCGAATCAAAAAAAAGACCAAATTTCTTACAGTCGCGCGAAGCACTGCCGCACGGCAGAACATTCCCTGCAGCTTGCTGCAGTGAATCTTCAATCATAAATTCCACATCAAAGACTGTGATATCAAGTTATCAAACAATGTTTTAACTCATCTTATGAACTTTTCAAATCAGGTATAAGACAGAATAATTGATTCTATATTTTAGCCCTTTCGTAACTTTTTCTTCCTCTTCTATTTTGCTTTAGAAATAATGTTGAATGGGTGCCCCTTTCGCATTCTCAGGGACACTTGACATGGATATAATGTATGTTAACGTTGAGTAGAATGGAAAGATGATAGGGAAGAATAACAGTAATACAGCACAACAAAAAACTTAAATGGACCCACCGATTACCATACCCCATCGCGAAGATTTGAGACGATTGTTGACCCTTTGGTACAAACAACACCGTCGAATGTTGCCTTGGCGGATGACTAAGGACCCATATGCGATCTGGGTTTCAGAGGTTATGCTCCAGCAGACTCAAGTAAAAACTGTCATACCATATTATCTATCATTTTTGGATCGCTTTCCGGATGTGGAGTCTCTGGCCCGGTCGAATATACAAGACGTGCTCAAAGCCTGGGAAGGTTTGGGCTATTATGGTCGAGCACACAATCTGCACAGCGCCGCTCAAATTATAATAAATGAACATTCCAGCAGGCTACCGGCAATATGGAAACAGATCTGCCGCCTTCCCGGTATTGGCGACTATATCGCTGCCGCGATCTTAAGTATTGCCTTTAACCAGGCTTATCCGGTGGTAGATGGAAATGTCAAAAGAGTGCTGTCTCGTTTACTTCAGATAGAGATTCCTGTAAACCGGTCGTCTTCTCATAAACACTTCTACCGGGTGATGCAGGAATTACTGGATTCCCGACATCCCGGCCAGTTTAACCAGGCGATGATGGAACTCGGTGCTTTGGTATGTAAACCCGGACAGCCCTTATGCCCTCAGTGCCCGCTATTATTGAATTGCCAATCATATCAGAATGGCACCGTGACAGATTATCCCAAACGTGAACGGTCCCGACCAACACCGCAATATCGAATCGTCATTGGCGTCGTTCGAAAAGACGGTCGCATACTGATAACTCGTCGAAAGGCAAAAGGGTTGTTGGGAGGAATGTGGGAATTTCCTGGAGGTAAGATCAAGGCCGGTGAGACCCCTGAAGCCGCCTGTATCCGAGAAATTAAGGAAGAAGTCAACTTAACAGTCAAAATTGATTCCTTCCTTACCCATGTGAAACACGCTTACACCCATTTTAAAATTCATGCGGAGGTGTTTATCTGCAACTATTCGACTGGCGCCATCAGACTTAGGGGACCGGTGGATTATAGGTGGATAGCGCTGGATGAAATCGATCAATATCCATTACCCAAGGCAAACCATAAATTTATACCGTTTCTCATTAAGGAGCTGCAGAAAAGAATGAAGCTCCCCGCCCTAAGGGGCGGGGCTTCCCGGTAGGATTATTTTCAATTTTATCTAGTTCCCCGCAGACCCCGCCTTGAA
>CALANC010000190.1 GCA_937925895.1 uncultured Desulfobacterales bacterium | reverse complement strand
CGGGTATTTCATGAAAATTTATCAGCAAACTGATTTTATATCGCATCAGCCAGGTGAAAATCCGGACTAACGGGTGAAACCATTTTCATTGGCTTGAAATCAATTCCTCATATACAGCATAGGGTATGGATAAATCTCCCTTACCGGATCCCATTTTAATTTCAGGTTTGATAGCACCGTGGAAATCTGTACCACCCGTTATAAGTAAATTGTGGCGATGTGCCATCCCAATGTAATGAGACACGAGATCCAGGGTATGTTCTGGATAGTAGACTTCAATTCCTTTTAGCCCCATTTTTTTTAGGGTGATGACCAAATCTTCAAGCATCTCAACATGTTCCATCTGAAGAAGCACGGGATGGGCCAGAACCGGAATCCCTCCGGCTTTGGTTATGATTTCAATTGCTCGGTTGCAGTCAATACGATATTTATCCACATAAGCCGGTCTTCCTCTCCCAAGATATCTCTCAAAGGCTTCATCAATAGATTGGACATAGCCCCTTTTAACCATTATCTGGGCGATGTGAGGTCTTCCTAGCTGACACTCTCCGACACCGGAACGGATTTCTTCTAAAGAGAGCCTGATGCCCATGTTAGAGAGAAGTGTAAGAATTTTTGGGTTTCGGTTTTTTCTAGACTCCTGAAGAAGAGAAAGGATGTTATTTAAGGCAGGATCATTTAAATTGATAGAATATCCCAAGAGATGAAAGCTTCCGGAACAGGGGAATGATGGTGGTGGAGAAGCGCTTATTTCAACACCGGTTAAAAATTGAATGGAAGGCGGTATCCCGAGCGCGATGGCTTCCTTAGACCCATCAATCGTATCGTGATCTGTAATTGCTATGGCACCAAGATTAAGATCTTGTGCTAGGGTAAGTATTTCTGCTGGAGAAAGTGATCCATCAGAAGCGGTTGAATGAATGTGAAGGTCAACTTTCACATGTTATTTATATTCCAAGGGCTTTCTCGAGAGCCTCTTCTTTGGTTTTGCATTCAATGCATTGCGTAGTAACGGGTCTTGCTTTAAGACGCTCAGGTCCGATATTTTCACCGCACTTTTCGCAAATTCCAAAGGTATTTTTGTCAATACGTTCAAGGGCCTTTTTAATTTTTTTGATAAGTTTATTCTCTCTGTCACGTATTCTCAGCATAAAATTCCGGTCCGCCTCCAGAGATGCCCGATCTGTCGGGTCTGGAAAATTCTCTTTCTGAGCCGTCATGCCCGAGACGGTATCATCTGCATGCGATAAAAGTTCTACCAACCGGTTGTTCAGAAGCTCTTTAAAATATTCTATATCTTTCTTTTTCATAATAAGGCCCTAAAAACGATAAAATTTCCCTACTGGAATTTTGAAAAGGTTACTCATACCTCATGAGATGTTCAATGTAAAGCAGAAAATGGACTTTTCAAGTTGTTTTTGAAAAATATATCGGTTCGCACAAGCCAAATAATACAACCTTACATTCTCAAGATGTTTCATTAAAAAACCGCTCTAAACTTTTCAGGTCATTAACATTATAAAGTTTACCAGGGTAGTCTTTTGGCATTATCTTTTTTAATAATCCGGTCAGAACCTTGCCAGGACCAATTTCTACAAAAATTTCAATATGTTCTGACATAAGTTTGCGCATGGAGTCGTACCATTTTACGGGGCTGCAAAGCTGTTTGACCAGCAAAGATTTTATTTCGTCAACATCCTCGACAAATTCAGCAGTTACATTAGAAATCACCTGACGGTCAGGTGTATTAAAATGAATCTCATCAATAAAAGAACTAAATTCCTCCTGAGCCGCTTTTATTAACTCACTGTGCCAGGCGCCACTAACTTTCAAGGGGATTGCTTTTGCACCGTGAGATTTGGCAAGCACCGAAACCTTTTTAACCGGATCAGGGGCACCGGTTATGACAATTTGCTTTTCAGCGTTGTGATTTGCTACCGACACGACACCTTCCTTTTTAACATCGGTGACGAGCTCTTTAACAGTATCTATGGGGAGTCCGATGATGGCTTGCATGGCACCCTTGTGTTGAGTAGATTCCCGATGCATCAATTCTCCTCTTTTAAATACCAGTTTAAAGGTATCTTCTTTTGAGACAACACCTGATGCATTCATGGCACTGTATTCTCCGAGACTATGTCCCGCGGTTATATCGAAGTGTGTACCTTCCTTATGGATTGCAGTAAAGCAGGCCAAATTAACTGCTGTGATTGCTGGTTGCAGATTCACTGTTTCTGTCAGATCTTCGAGGGGACCTTTAAAGCAGAGCTTTGATATGTTTATTCGTGCAATTTCTTCGACCATGTCGAAAAGCTCTCTAACCTCGTCGTATTCCTGATACAGATCTGAACCCATACCGACGTACTGTGAACCCTGGCCGGGGAAAAGAAATGCTGTTTTTTTCACTTTCAGATCCCTTCAGTATGTAGTCACAAAGAATTTTTTTTATCAGAATCGTTCAAGATTCAGTTATTATACGGGTATTATTCGTCAAGCTTAAACAGTTTTCGTGTTATATCGATATATACAGATTTATCTTCATGAAATCCATCGCCTTTTAATAAAAGCGAGGGGTCGTGTAAGATCTTATTTATCATTGAATTTACCAGCTTGTTAATGGCCTGATCGTCATCTAAAGTTAGGTGGTTCAGGGATTGCAGCGTTTTTTTTATTTCCGCTTTGGCAATGTTGTCTATTTTGTTTCTCAAGGCAACGATAGTCGGAACCACTTCCATGTTTTCGTACCACTTACGGAAATGGATCACCGCTTCATCGACAATTCTTTCTCCTTTGATTGCTTCTTGTTGTCGATTTTGAATATTATCGTCAATTACTCCTTTTAAATCGTCTATGTCATAAATGTAGGCATTGTTGAGGCGATTAATTTGTGGATCGATATCCCGCGGCACGGCAATGTCGATGAAAAAAAGGGGGCGATTTCGCCGTGAGCGCATCACTCCTTTGACCTGATCTCGATTAACAACAAAACCGGAAAAACCGGTTGAGCTGATAATGATATCAACATGTCGCAGGCACTCAACGATCTCCTCAAAACGGACGGCTTTGCCTTTAAACTGCTTGGCAAGCTCAACGCCTCGTTCAAACGTCCGATTGGCGACAAAAATATCTTGGACTTTGTTTCTTATCAGGTGTTCTACAGAGAGTTCAGCCATTTCTCCGGCTCCAATAAGAAGAACCTTTTTTCCTTCGAGAGTGCCGAAAATTTTTCGGCCAAGTTCGATGGCTGCATAGCTTATAGAAACGGCATGATCTCCAATTCCGGTTTCGCTTCTTATACGTTTCGCTACGAAAAAGGTGCGGTGTAACAACCTGTTCAGGAGAACACCGGATGTTTTATTTGTTGTTGCAGCATGATAGGCCTCTTTCATCTGACCGAGAATCTGGGGTTCTCCTACGATCATGGAATCCAGACTGGAAGCAACTCTGAAGATATGGCGGACAGCTTCATCACCTTCATGAATGTATAGTGCCTTTTCAAAATCCGCCACAGGCAATGTCTTTAGTTCGGAAAGAAACGTTTTGGCCGTATTCACCGCATCAGATTTGTCCTGGGTTGCCATTAAAATTTCTACACGGTTACAGGTTGATAAAAGCACTACCTCGTTGATGGCAGGAGCTTTTTTAAAAGTTTTAAGGGCAGCGTCAGTCTCTTCTTTTGAAAATGCTATGCATTCTCTAAGTTCTATCGGTGCTGTTTTATGGTTTAATCCCAATAATATAATATCTAACATTGTTCTTAATGGATCAGGAAAATCGATTTCTATGAGACAATTTTCCCAATTTCCACTCGTGTTTAGATCTTGGTAAACGAGCCGTGATGTCCCTCTAAAAGGAAGTTGACACCAAAAAAAGTGAATAAAATGACGGCAAAACCAACAATTGCCATTATTGCCGCCCTGCGCCCACGCCATCCTGTGGTAAGACGTTGATGAAGTATGGCTGCATACAAAAGCCAGGTTATTCCGGACCAAACCTCTTTTGGGTCCCAACTCCAGAACCTTCCCCAGACCGATTTTGCATAGACGAAACCTGAGATAAGTCCCAAAGTGAGCATGGTAAACCCTGTTATGATGCATACATAACCTGTATTGTCGAGCAGATCCAACGACGGCAAACGCCTGAAGAAAAAGCCGTGACGTTTGGATTTGATCGCATGCTCCTGGACAAGATACAAAAGGCCTACACCACAAGCCAGAGCAAATGATCCCTCTCCGATAAAGATAGTAATTATGTGGAAAATAAGCCAGAAGCTGTCGAATAGGTTGCCCACCTCTACAGGCTCTTTAGGTAGTTGGGAGGCAATCACCATGACAAGGGTAATAAGCGGGGCGGCATAAATACCGAGAATCTTCAGATTAAACTTATACTGTAAAATTAAAAAAACGCTGGCAATAGCCCATCCTGCTATGGAGAGCGTTTCGGAAAGATTGTGAATCGGGAAGCTGCCTGATTGCAAAAAATCATAAAAGATAATCGCTGAATGAGATAAAAAACCGGCAAGCAGCACATAGAATGCCATTCGTTGAAGAAGATCTTTCTGCATAAAAAGGTAGGCTATATAGCCCGTCGTGCTCAGCATGTAAAAGAAAATAGTTATATTAATAATTATTTTCACTTAACCCTCCGCTTGCATCAACTCCTCGTATACATATCCATCGCCCAGAATCTCAAGAAGCGTTTTATTTATATCTTCCTCTTCATGGTTTTTGATCTTTTTAATAATTTCCGTGTTGATTAGTTGTTCAAAGAGCTTTTTGTGACCTTCTGGTTCGTGATTTTGAGCCAGTAGTTTTTTACGAACATTTCCCATTAAGGTAAGAAATGTCGCATATTCATCTCCGAATTGCTTTTCAAGATTTTTTCTAAGTTTTTTTGCGAATGCAGGACTATTTCCTGAAGTAGATATGGCGATCGACAGATCTCCCCTGCTCACTATGGATGGAAGAATAAAATTACTTGCATCAGGATGATCTGCGATGTTGCACAGCAAGCCCAAGCGTTCCGCCTCGGCATGTATCTGTAGGTTTAGTTCTCGATCGTCAGTTGCACCGATCACGAGAAAATTCCCTTTAAGATCAGAGTTTTGAAATGGTCTTTGAGTTAATGTGATCACGTCATTATTGGCAAGTTCACGCAGCTGACGGGTAATAGCCGGGCTAACAACGGCTACCGCTGCACCACATTCAAGCAATGTCATTACTTTGCGTGTTCCAACTGAACCGCCTCCAACGACCAAACAGTGGCGATTCTTTATATCCAGGTATATGGGGTAGTATCTCATAGTTCTATTTTCATAAGATCTTCAGCCAGGATCAAAGGGCCATCGTAGGTTTTTCGACATTCATTTTCGATGTCTACATGGTCACATTCAGGATAAAAGTGGGTTAAAACCAATTTGCCGACGTTGGCTTGTTTTGAAATCTCACCTGCCAAAGATGGTGTAAGATGTCCTTTTACCTTCAAATTGTCGGGAAGTGCTGCTTCGCAAATTAAAAGATCTACATCCTTGGAAAGTGTAACCAGGTTTTCAGAAAAATCGGTATCACCCGAATAGACGATTGATTTTCCACCGGTGCTGGTAATTTTGTAGGCGATACTCTCATCGTTGTGAGCAACAGGAAGAGATTCCACGGTAAAATCATCAAACACTCTGGTATCATAGGCATTGTTTTCAAGCTCTAGGATGTTTAGTAGATCTGGATCAAGCTCGATCCAGGAACCATATGCCAGTTTAAGCTTTTCATAAAATGACAAAAATCCTTTTCCGGCTACAAAGGTAATTGGAATTTGTCGTCTGGTTCCATCGGGGTATTTGTTTGAGAACAAGAATGAAACCAATTCTCCGGTGTGGTCAGGATGAAAATGGCTGTAAAAAATAAATGAAACGTCGAAAATTTCAAATCCGGCTTCCAGAAGCCTTCTCATGGTTCCGGCTCCGGTATCAAACAACAGGGTGTTCTCTTTTAATTTCATGAGAACGGAACAAGAACTCCGTCGTAAAGAAGGAACACATGTCCCCGAGCCAAGGATGGTTAAGGATATTTCCGTATTTTCAGAAGTCATGGTTTATGGTCTCAAAAGGTTTGTATGGATCACTTGGTAAGCATTTAAGTTACTTTTTCCCGGCTCCCTTTTCAATTTTATCGATAATCCAATTTAAAAGTTTTGTATCATCTTTATAATCTATTATTTCATGTAGATTGGTAAAAGGTATTTCAGCTCGTGCCATGCTTTTATGCCCTCCAGCAGAGCCAAGAGAACCAAAACCGTGCTTGGCTACATTGCCGGCATTTTTGCGCAGGCCGTCATTTCTGAACACAAGGATCAGTTTTTTATCATATAAACCAGAAACTATGCTCCAATTAACTGAATGGACCCTCATAAAAAAATCTGCGATAAGCACACAAATATCCGGATTAACTACCGGGCCGAGATAGGCAAAGATTCTTCCTTTTCGCATGCGTTTGTTTTCAAGTGCTCTTTTGTAATATTTTAAGAAACCCGGGGTAAGTTCTGACTGCTCGATTTTGCGTGCTAAGTGGAGATTGGCATGACGGTAAAGAAATTGAAATGCTCTGATATCTTCGATTATGGTTTGCCGCTCAAAATTACTTGTGTCTGTTTTTATCGCATAAAAAAGGCCGGTAGCCAATTTTTTGGAGGGTTTTATCTTGGCTGCTCGCAAATATTCGGTCATAATACTGGCGGTCGCACCGTATTTAGGTCTTATGTCCATAAAAGGTGCCTTGACATCGGTATGAGGATGATGGTCTATGATTACGTTCGGTGTGAAAACGGCAAAAGCTTCATTATGGTCTGGCTGAGAATCGACCATAACAAATTTGTTGTATGGTGTCTGATCAATTTTTTGGATGTGAATGATTCCGGCACCTAAGAGGCGGATCATCGCCAAATTGTCTGGACGTTTAATGGTATTGATATGGGATATGGTTACACTTGCCACTTTGCGCCAAAACAATCTTTTAAACGCCATGGCGCTGGCTATGGCGTCTGGATCAGCGTTAATCACGATTAGAACGTTGTCATCGCCTGCAAATTGGTTATAAAGGCGACGAAGTTTTTCAACACCAGAGAGTTTCATATTAATGTATATCGTTTGTTTTTATATGTCGAATAAACCATTACATTTTCGAAATAATTTGTAATGTATTACAAATTGTTAATAAAATAAAGCACAC
>CALANC010000189.1 GCA_937925895.1 uncultured Desulfobacterales bacterium | reverse complement strand
CGGCATGGGAAAAAAATACGCAATCCGGCTGCCTCGAGTATACCAACCACGGGACTTCCCTGTCTTTGGCTACATATTCCTCTACAAACTTGATCTCATCAGGGTCGTTCCCCTGAACCTCCTCGTGGCACTCAATGCACTGCTCAAGTTTCGGCACACCCGAATAGGTTCCGTCCTCCCGAAAAAAGTGGCAACTCTCACACTCATTCTCTACTTCCGCAACATGAATGACATGATTAAAATCGATCGGTTGTTTTTTCTGGGAGTAAAGAAGTTTCGGGAAAATAACCCAACCAACAATTAGACTTGCAAACACGCCGACCAGAAAGAACAGGAATATAGGACCGCTGCTTCCGTTCCCCTGCTTCTCTTTATCATTTTTCTCGGTCGAAACCACAGCCGCTTCACCGGTGGCATTTCTAGCGATTTCTTTAGCGTCATTATCTGATTTACTCATTGAATCTCCGTCAAGTTGAATTTTATGACTTTCATAAGGCCACGAAAATATTTTTTTAATGAAATGGACCCCAAAGACAAGAAAGATGACTTGTACATACAGATCCTTTTTTTGTCAAGGAAAAATCATGGTTCAAAATGAGTAATAACAGTGCTGACCGAAAAGACTGAAAAGCCGTTCCACTCCAAACAATTTTGAGGAAAAGTTGTATTTGGTGGGAGATAAATTGCGTGTCAAACGATAAAGGTATTGTTTCCCAAAAAGAACTAAGACACTCTTGTCTGCAGGATTTTGAGAATACGAATTGATCACAGATGGTCGGCGACTGAAATGGTTCTGTCGGCAAGCGTGTTAACGTAGCTTCCCATTTCATTGTCGTACCAGCCGTATATGACAGCCTGGGTAACAGGTACCCATACAACCGTATCTTTTAACATGGGTATAATATCTTTTTCGAGGTCGGGCACTTTCCCAAGATCTATTGTCACTTCCGCTGTTCGTGTATGGGTTTCATGGCCCTCAATAACAGCGGCTGCCTTGGGAAGCCCGATAATATCGACGGATACATTCTGCCTTTCAGAGTAATGCAAGTACCCGTTAGGATCATCAGACGCCGCCTGAAGGTAAATCGTGTTAATGAGCTCTCTGCTTACGGGTTCGCCTGACAGTTCTTCCTGAAGGTTCATAACCAGTATAATCAAAGAACCGGTTGATATAGGAACCCTTACCGATTCAGCAATGAAGCCGATTTCTTCCATTTCCGGGATAACAAGTCTCAGGGCCTCGGCGGCACCTGTCGTGGTAAGGATGATGTTATTCAGTATGCTTCTGTTTTTTCTAAGATCCGCCGCTCCTGCTTTCGGGAGCCTATCCAGGACTTGCTGCGAACCGGTAGCGGCGTGAACCGTGGCCATGGACGCCGAGAGTATTTTTTTGGGCCCGAAGGCATTGATCAATGGTTTTATCATGTGAGCCAGACAGGTCGTCGTACAAGAGGCGTTGGATATAATTTTATGTCGCCTGGGATCATAGTCATTATCATTAATACCCATGACCGTCGTAATGACGTCATCCGGCATAGGTTTCCTATTATCTTTGATCTTAAACGGCGCTGAAATAATAATCTTTTCAGCTCCGGACTCAAGATGTCCCCGCAAAGATCCATTGGGATGATCCGCAGGAAACGTCGGATCAAGAAATTGTCCGGTGGTATCAACAACCAATTTTACGCCATGATCTCTCCAGTTTATTTCAGCCGGATTTCTGAAAGATCGCAGAAAACGAACCCTTATCCCGTCGATGGTCATAGAGCCACTTTCTTCGTCTACATCACTGATCAAGGATGTCGCATTCTGACCGTATATGAATCCATGCAGTAAACCGTAGGTTGAATCTC
The DNA here is from genome assembly GCA_937925895.1 of uncultured Desulfobacterales bacterium. Lineage (GTDB taxonomy): Bacteria > Desulfobacterota > Desulfobacteria > Desulfobacterales > UBA11574 > CALANC01. Next base: position 1,462 of record CALANC010000189.1, on the reverse strand, counting down.
TTTCAACATAGTGGGCAATGTCTTCAAGGGATGTACCCACTCTGCGGCCGATATTGACGATAATTTCATTAAAATATTTTCTTGCCACATGGTTCCAGACCGTTAACTTACCCATTCTACCAAACCCGTTTATACCAAGTTTCAAACCTTTATTGTCTTCGGTCTGCTCGACCACTTTTCACCTCTCTTTAATCGTTAATCGTCAAGCCTTTACATTTCCTTTACCTTAATAAAACCTTGATGCACCGATCCCTGTCGACCGTCGATACTCAGGTGGTCGCCGGAATAAAAAAGCGTTTGATCAAAAAGGCAGATCTTTTCTTTTTCATCACAGACCATGTTCCCACAGCCGACAACACATGTTTTCCCCAGTCTGTGGGCCACTACAGCTGCATGGGAAGTTACCCCTCCGCGTGCCGTAAGAAGGCCGTCCGCCGCATATATTTCCCGGATATCATCCGGCACCGTATCTCCCCTGACAAGAATCAACAGTGTTTCAGGCTCCGATTTTCTCCATCGATCGATCTCATCCAAACTGAAAACGATCCTCCCGCTCATTGCCCCACCGCTGACCCCGATACCATGTCCTAAGATTATATTTTTCTTCGGGTCTTTGATGTCAAATGTCAAAACCTTCTTTCTCTCTCTCATCGCCATATCTCTTGTTTGCAGCAGATATAGGTCTTTTGCCAAAGGGCTTTCAAAAGTGAATTCCATTTCTTGAGGGCTCCAACTTTTTTCATAGATCAGATGATTTGCCCACTTATTCAAAGCGTTGTAGATCTCGGGGAAATGGGTTTCAAGGGTAATATCCGTTTCTCTCGTTTCGATATCCTGTTGCGTTACCGAAATCGGCAATGTCTTAACCAGTCCGGCAACCACATCTTCACCCTGATTTTGGAGGGAAAAATCTCCCCATAACTTCAAAATATCCCCAGCCCATCTTGGATTGTGGGTAAAAAAAACACCGGTGCCGGACTGAGCCGACAAATTGCCAAAGATCATAACTTGAACCGTAGCTGCCGTACCCCAATCATCGGATATTTCCATAATTTGGCGGTAGGCTCTTGCTTTGGATGATTCCCATGAACCGAACACCTTTTTTATTATCAAATACAGCTGCTCAAAAGGCTCTTCAACAATGTCAATCCTCTTACTTAAGATATAATCTTTATAAGCCAATGCCACCTGCTTCATCTGTCCACCGGAAAAGCTCCGTTTATACGGAATACCTGATTTTTGTTTGAACTCGCTTATTATCGAATCAAAAGCATCTCTGTCAATGTCAAACGACATGCCGTAGCACTGGAGGAATCTGCGATAACAATCCCAAGCAAACCAGGAATTATCCGTCCGATTGGCAAGGCCGGCTGCTATATTTTCATTGATTCCCACATCGATAAATGTGTCCATCATCCCGGGTTGGGAAACAGCAGATCCGCTTCGTACGGAAAAAAGCAAG
>CALANC010000188.1 GCA_937925895.1 uncultured Desulfobacterales bacterium | reverse complement strand
ATTCTCACTAAATAACGCGTTCGATGGAAAAAAATGCCAACCTTCCGCTGTAAAATAACAGCCCCCGGCGGTTCTATAGAAGAAAAAACCTTAATTGCTGATTCAAAAGATTCACTTATGAAGCAATTAGAGAGTGAAGGGAAATTTGCCCTTGACATTCAAAAATCCGGTGGGCTCAGCACATTATTTGAAAATGTAAAATCGAGGCGCAAGCGGTTTAAAACCAAAGATTTTTTCTCCTTTAACCAGGAGTTTTTAGTCCTTATCAAAGCAGGCCTCCCCATTGTTGCCGCTCTTGACAGTATTACCGAAAAGGACGATGAAAGCGAACTCAACAAATTGTTGAAAGATATTCGGGATGATATAGCAAAAGGCGAATCCTTATCAGGGGCTTTTGGTAAATATGCGAACATTTTTTCGAACCTTTATATTTCTTCTCTTCAAACCGGCGAGAAAAGCGGCAACCTAACGCTGGCAATATCAAGATATCTCGATTACATGAAGAAAACAGATGAGATAAAGAAAAAAGTCATCTCTGCATCGGTCTATCCCCTCATATTAATAATAGCTTCCATTTTTGTCCTCATTTTTTTGATGGTTTATGTGGTGCCCGTGATAACCGACACCTTTCTTGAAACCAGCTCCAAACTTCCCGCGATAACAGAAGTACTTTTGGGCGTCAGCAACTTAATCCGGTCAAATTTTTTGTATATCTTCCTTTTTGCACTTTTTTTGGTGGGATTGTTTGCCTTTTTGCGCAAAACGGAAGCCGGCAGAATGAATATTGACAAATTAAAATTGGTGATACCTTTTTTCGGCGAGTTTTACATAAATTATTCCACTGCGCAAATAACTCGGGCCATTTCTACCATGCTATATGGTGGTATGACACTAATCGATTCTATCAAGATATCTATAGGCACACTTAACAATCAAGTATTGAGGAACCGACTTAAAGATGTCACTGAGAACCTCGAGCAAGGTGTCGGGTTTTCAGAGTCTCTCACCCTGGTAAAAACTTTTCCAAATATGGCTGTCAGAATGATTGACGCAGGAGAGAGCAGTGGGGCTCTTGAACAGGTACTGAATGATGTCGCTGATTTTTATGATAATGATGTAGATGCAAAGCTCTCGATTATGGCATCTGCCATTGAACCGGCTTTGATGGTATTTATGGGACTTATGATCGGATTCATCGTGCTGGCACTTTACCTCCCCATATTTCAGCTTGCCGGTACCATTGGATAAACCGATGAAGGTGTTGAAAAATGGCTAAAGCAAAATATCAACCAAAAAAGAAAGTCGGAGAAGTTGCTGTTATGCTCGGGTTCTTATCTCCCGAACAGCTCAATCATATTCTTGCCAAGAAAGCGATTACCAAACAGCTTTTTGGACAGCTTTGCATTGAAGAGGGTTTTATCGATCACGAAATGCTTGCCCAGATAATTGCGGAACAATATGCTTACAGATATGTCAAACTCGAAAAAGTAAAAAACCCTGATCTTTTAAGTATGTTTAAACTCGATTTCATGACCAAATATTTGCTGATCCCCTATCAGAAATATGAGGACAAGCTTGAAATCGCCATGGCCGAACCGGCGCTTAGCTTCGAAGCAGTCGACGAGTTGGAATTACTGACAGATTTAGCGGTTACCATTGTTATCGCCAGTGAACCGAGAATCAAAGAACAATTAAAGAAAGTTGAAGCTTCACAGAAATTACTTGACACGGTTTCCTATGACATGAGGCTTTCCCTGGTCAGGGAAACGGATAAAGGGGAAGATGTACTGACTTCAGAGACTGTTTCCGCTGAAGAAAGCCCGATAATCAAACTGGTTGATTCGACGATTCTTGACGGCATCATGAAGGGTGCCAGCGATATTCATATCGAGTCATCGGATAACGGTGTAATTATAAGATACCGGCTGGATGGTATGCTTCACCAGGCTACGGATCCCATTGATATTCAGTACCAGAGTCCGGTGGTTTCAAGAATAAAAGTAATGGCGGAACTGGATATTGCTGAAAAGCGGATACCACAGGATGGAAGGTTCAAGCTGTTGGTCATGGACCAGTATGTTGATTTCCGCGTATCCATTCTCCCTACGATTTTTGGAGAGAATGTAGTCATCCGAATTCTAGATCGTGAAAGTCTAGCATCTGACAAGGGTGATTTTCAGCTGGAAGGCATGGATTTGCCAAAAAAAGAACTTGAAAGAATCAGACGAATGATCCATGCACCCTATGGGATGTTTCTTATGACAGGACCCACAGGAAGCGGTAAGACAACCACGCTTTACCGGGCACTCTCCGAAGTCAACAGCAAGGACATTAAACTCATTACCATTGAAGATCCGGTTGAGTACCAGCTGAAAGGCATCTCCCAGATCCAAGTAAATGAGAAGAAAGGTTTGACCTTTGCTAAGGGATTGCGTTCTATTTTAAGACATGATCCGGACAAAATTCTGGTCGGGGAAATACGCGATTCTGAGACGGCGCAAATCGCACTTCAATCCGCCTTAACCGGACATCTCGTATTCACTACAATTCACGCCAACAGCTCATTTGAAGTGATTAACCGATTTATCCACATGGGGATTGAACCCTACAACCTGATGTCAGCGCTAAATTGTATTGTGGCTCAACGGCTCATCAGGACACTTTGCGAATGCAAGGAAGAGAGACCCTTTCCAGAAGAACTTATCATCGAATCCGCTCTGGATCCGAATTTGCTGAATGATCAAGTGTTTTACCAGATTAAAGG
>CALANC010000187.1 GCA_937925895.1 uncultured Desulfobacterales bacterium | reverse complement strand
ATTAAATGCTGGAGTCTGTCATCGTAATTAAAATTTTATAAAGTTAGAAATTAACAGAATAAATGATGCTTTGCAATATTTTATTCGAAACGCTAGTTTTTATTTGACGCCGCAAACGAATCATATTAATAATATTATGATATTCATCTGAAAAGCCAATATCATCTTTGGAACTGATTTTAAGTTTTAAGTGAAAGGAGGTTAATGCGAATATGAAAACTTTAATTGGTGGCGCGATCGCAGCGGCACTGGGTCTCGTTGGCCTTGTGATTTGGTGGGGACAGTTTTTAATGGTTCTGGCCGGCATAATTCCTGCGATGCTTCTGCTGGGCGGAGCTTTAGCCATTTATCTCGGCTTTGACGAACTCAAAGATAGCTGGAAAGACGATGAAACTCCCGAAGCCCCCCCTGAAAGCGGTGAAGGTGAAGAAGTAGAAAAATATAAAAAAGAAATTGATGATCTCAAAGAGGAGATCGAAACACTTAAGAAAGATTAGCTGCTTTTGTTTTGAGAACCGATCAGGGCCCGGTATACAGACATGCCGGGCTCTATTTGTACTCACAATGAAAATCCTGCTCCGCGGCTAAGCAGACTTGTTTTTTGTAGAATCCTTGATAGCGGATGTCGCTAAGAAATCTGCCCGTTCATTGCCTTCATCGCCGGCGTGACCTTTGACCTTAAGGATTTTTAAATTTTTAAACTTCAGCATCGTTTTTTTTATCGATTGCACCAGTTCAGGATTGGCTTTGGCCTTCCAGCCAAGTGTCAGAACCCCATAAGCATACTTGCTGTCTGTGAAAATCCTCACCGGAAGATCGGTTTTTTTCACTGCCAGCAATCCCACCTGTATCGCCTTAAGTTCGGCTATATTGTTGGTTGCCAGACCGATATATTCTGATATTTCTTTTTCATATTTGCCGAAGCGCATGACCACACCGATACCTGCCGGCCCCGGGTTGCCGGAAGAAGCGCCGTCCGTAAAAATAAGAATTCCTTCCTTATCGCCGGTTTGAGCCACCGTCGTATTGTTTTCGATCTCTTGAGTTATGGCCGAATCGGAATCGAGGGATTTTATATTGCTTTTGCGGACCCAGTATTCATGAGATTGATCGAGTTGATATTTGATCAAGACCTTGCCGCTTTCTTCAATAGGCTTTCCGGAACGATCGACGGCAAGCCAGACCTTGTTTTTTTTAAAACGCATTCGCTTCCATTCTGGCTTGTCAGTTGCCACTTTTGTTACCTCTCACTTCCCTGGTGCTATAAAAAAGGTATCAGCTGTCAGTCATATTGCAGGCGTTACATTTGTTTGATTGGTTTAATTTGTTCAATTGGTTCGGTTTCGATCAACCAATTCAACCAATGAAACCAATAAAACTAATCTAACAATCTCTTGTAACCTGAACCTTCGAACCCAGAACCTTTGAACCGCTGAACGGGTTCACCTGTACAGGTGAAACCTTTTGCTGATTTCAGAAAATTCATCTAATTCAGCTTGCCAAGATTTTACGATGTGCTCAACCGGTTCAAGGCTTTCAAGCCGGTTTCGAATTTTCTGATTCCCGATAATCAGATCAATCGGCAGCCGCTGGGTTTCATATTCATAGGGCGGTTGTTTCCATTCGAAATCTTTTTTATGATGCTTGATGACCGCCTGAAGAAGCCGCAGACTGGTCTCATACGGCCGGAATTCATCCGGGTCGATGACATGAATCTGAAATCCCCTGCACGGGTGGGCCTGCCATTTGTTTACGGTGGGCTCAAAGACAACTTCTCTGAGGATAATGCCCGGGATCGATTCGGCGCTAATCGCGGCAACAATTTTTTCTGGACTTATATAAGGGGCGCCAAAAAGTTCAAAGGGCTGGGTCGTCCCACGGCCTTCAGAAACATTGGTCCCTTCCCATATGACCTGGCCCGGATAAACCATGGTTGAAAAAGGGCTGGGAAGATTGGGTGAGGGTGGCACCCAAGGAAGCCCTGTCTGCCCGTAAAACATCGGGCGCCGCCAGCCTTCCATTTGAATGACCTCAAGGCCACAGCCAAGCCCAAAGTGCTCATTGAAAAGATGCGCCAGTTCTCCTATGGTCAGCCCATGTCGCATGGGCAGTGGAAAGCGCCCGACAAACGAACGCCAGTCAGGTTTAAGGCAGTTCCCCTCGATGGTTAAACCGTTAATCGGATTGGGGCGGTCAAGAACCACCACTTTTTTGTTAGATGCTTCGGCGGCCTCGAGGCAGTAGGATAATGTGTATATAAAGGTGTAGACACGGGTGCCGACATCCTGTAGATCGACCAAAAGCACATCAATGGGGGCGAGCATTTCTTCGGTGGGGATACGGGTTTTGCCGTAAAGACTATACACCGGTATTTTTAAAACCGGCTCCTTCATATCTGCGGATTCAATCATGTTGTCCTGTTTTTCGGCGAAAAATCCGTGTTGCGGGGAATAAAGGGCAGTCAGCTTACCCGGCAAGCAGCGATTTATCAGAAATCGTGCATGATTGAGCATCGGGTCTACTGAAGCCGGATTGCATAATAGCCCCAGACGGCTGCCCCCAACCCATTTTGGCGGCGATTCTAAAAATCGTTCCAATCCGGTACGTACTTTCGTCAAAGTCCTCTCCTTTTTAGGTGGTTTCAGAAACCGGTGACTAAGGTTGGGAGTGATCTAAAGTGCCTAAAATTGCAGTGTGCTGCGCTCCATTTGTTATTAAAGTGGACAGAATTCCTCAACTTTAGTCACTTTAGATCACTTTAGTCACTTTAGTCTCTTTTTTATTATCATATTGCTGCCCGTATCCAAAGTGAAAAAGCTTGACATCACAGACAATAATTCATACAACTTCAGGCTATTTTTGGTTTGGTTACCCGAATG
>CALANC010000186.1 GCA_937925895.1 uncultured Desulfobacterales bacterium | reverse complement strand
CTCTCTTTTCAAAGAACTCGAATTTAGGCAACTGCAGCAGGCCTTTTCCAAGCAACACGCTATTTCCAAAAAGAATTATCAGCCTATCCTTGACAGGGATGCGCTGACTCTTTTGATTGAACGGCTGGAAACAGCCGAATTATTCGCTATCGACACCGAAACCACCTCAAGAAATCCCATAACGGCAAAACTTGTTGGCTTGTCCTTTTCGTTAGAGCCGAATGAAGCTTTTTATATCCCATGTAAACATGATTATCTAGGTGCGCCGGTACAACTCGAACTTGAGACGGTGTTATTGCTATTGAAACCCGTTCTTGAAAATCCGAATATCAAAAAGATCGGGCAAAACATAAAGTACGATTGGGTGGTCTTGAGGCGTTACCAAATAAACCTTGCCGGTATTATTTTTGATACCATGCTGGCATCTTACCTTATCAACCCATCAAAACGCGCACATGGTCTGAGTCAAATAGCACTCGATTTTCTAAATTATCAAATGATATCTTATCAAGAGGTTACGGGAAAAGGCAAAACCGCTTTGAGTTTTTCAGAAGTCCCTTTGGAAAAAGCAGTTCCATATGCTTGTGAGGACGCAGATATTACCCTTATGGCTTACCATGAATTATTGCCTTTGCTAGAAGAGGCGGGTCTGCCAGACTTGTTGGAAAAAGTCGAGATGCCTCTTGTTCCCGTATTGATGGAAATGGAAATGAAGGGAATTTGCGTTGACAAAGAAAAGCTGAGAGCTCTTTCCAAATTATTTGAACACCAACTTGAACAGCTTGAAAGCAAAATCTATTCCCTTGCAGGCGAAACTTTTAATATAAAATCCTCCCAACAATTAGGACACATTCTCTTCGAAAAACTCGAACTGCCTGTGCAAAAAAAAACCAAGAAAAAGACCGCATATTCTACTGATGTTAACGTTTTAACTTTTCTCGCAGAAAAACACGAATTGCCGGAACTAATTTTAAGGCACAGAACCCTTGCAAAGTTAAAATCAACATACACGGATGCCTTGCTGACCCTGATTAATCCGGAAACCGGCCGGATTCACACATCATTTAATCAAACAGTTACGGCAACAGGCCGCCTCAGTAGTTCTGATCCTAATCTACAAAATATTCCAATTAGAACCGACGAAGGGATTGAAATTCGCAGGGCTTTTGTTCCAAGGAAAGGATGGCATCTCGTTTCAGCGGACTATTCTCAGATAGAGCTCCGCATCCTGTCTCATTATTCCGAAGACGAAATCTTGATCAAGGCGTTTATGGACGACGAAGACATTCACACCCGTACCGCAAACGAAGTGTTTCAGGTCTTCCCGTCATTTGTAACATCTGAACTACGACGGCAGGCCAAGGTGATAAATTTCGGCATCGTGTATGGCATGAGCCCTTATGGTCTTTCAAAAGAACTTGGGATAAGCCAAAAAATGGCAAAAACCTATATAAACAACTATTTTGAGAGATATAAGGGCGTTAAACGTTTTATAGACGAGACCATCCAACGTGCTAGAAAGACAAAAAGAGTAAGCACGCTTCTGGGGCGGATTCGCCTTTTGCCTGATATCAACAGTACCAATAAGGCCGTGCGAGAGTTCGCGGAGCGGACAGCAATTAACACGCCGATTCAGGGAACAGCCGCGGACCTTATAAAGCTGGCCATGATTAATGTGCATGCCGCATTAAAAGAAAAACGCTTAAAAACTGCCATGCTTTTATCCGTGCATGATGAACTTGTTTTTGAAGTGCCGCCTGAAGAGCTTGAATCTGTTAAAATGCTTATTAAAAAAATTATGGAGGGGGTTTGGACTCTGAAGATACCTTTAAAGGTCCATGTGGTATCGGGAAAGAATTGGGCTGAAGCTCATTAGGCTGAATTTATTAAGATTTATTCGTTTTCCTCTTCCAAGGTATCCTCTGGTTGCTTTACGGTCTCTTGGATCGTATTGTATACTGCTTTGAATGTTTCATGAAATCCGGTTGGTGATACCCTTCCGATTTCGATAAATTTTACCATGATTTCTTTTGTTGCTCTGAAAATAAGTTCATCAATTTTGTTCATTAAATAGTTCCTTATATGAACAGATTTTTATAATAATTCTGATTTGTTAACAGAAACGGCCTGTGGTGTCAAGAGTCTCTTTTTCATGTTTTTTATTAAAACCATCAAACCACATATTTGACAGAAGGCGAACCATTCATTATTCCTGTTCGCACCCTTTTGGGAAATGGAATAAAAAGAACGCCTAATGGAGATAAACCATGCCACATTCAAAAGAATATAAAACAAATTATAACCTCCAAAGTCCGGATATCATTAAGGCTGATATCCTTGAGCCAATAGATTATGAATTTAAATCTAAAAGGGATATTGATATCGTTATCCAGAATCCGGAATATACCTCCGTTTGTCCCATGACCGGTCTGCCTGATTTCGGTTGTATAACAGTAAAATATAGACCCAAGACAAAAATTGTTGAACTTAAGTCTTTAAAATTCTATCTGCTACAATACCGAAATGTAGGGATTTTTTATGAGAGCCTGGTCAATCGAATTTTGGATGATTTGGTTTCTGTGCTCCAGCCAAAATTTATGGAAGTTTCTGGAGATTTCACGTCCCGAGGTGGAATTACGACAAAAGTCACTGCCGTATTTAAGGAAAAAAATGATAATTAATTTTATTAAGAATTGTTCTTCAACCACTCGCCTGGTCCTTTTCGTCGTTTTTTTAACCACTTTCTTGTCTTTGATGGCAGGATGTTCATCACTTTCTGGCATTAAGAATACAACAAAACGAATAACCCGAAAATTTAAGGCTCCAGATAGTAGTTTAAAGAAAATAATTGGTGTTGCCGTTTTTGAAAACAAAACATCATTTGTTGATCAGAAATTAGAAGAAAATTTTCTAAATACTCTTGTGGAGAGTCTAAACCAGTCTTGTTCCGACTTGATTCTGGTGAAACCAGGCGATCCTGAATATCCTGATTTTTTGACAGATTTGCCCAAACAAACATCAGGCTTAATCGACAATTTAAGTTTATCTAAAGCAGGAAAACAGTTCGGGCTGAATGCAATAATAACTAGCGCATTGGTTAATATTGGAAAAAATCGGCAGGATCGGGGCTTTTGGTGGTTCAAAAAAACCAACCATTATTTCCTGGTTGAAGTATTTGTTTCTGTTTACGATCCAATCACAGGTGCTAAAATTCTAGATGAGACCTTTGCGCACCAAATTGAAACGGAAGAAATCGAGGGGGAGGTTTCCTCAACTGCGAATCTAATAAACACATCTGAATTAACTTCCGCTTTTGAACAGATCGCTCCTGAAATGGGAGAACGGCTTTGTGATGCTGTAATTATGCAGCAGTGGCAGGGGTCTATTCTTTCAATCGCTGCAGATAAGATTGTCATGCCTTTCGGAAAAAGTGTGGGACTAGTACCCGGAGACATTTTTTATGTGTATCAGAACGAAGATACAATTCAGGGTGTTGAAGGGCAGAAATTTTTTATTCCCGGCCCTAAAAC
>CALANC010000185.1 GCA_937925895.1 uncultured Desulfobacterales bacterium | reverse complement strand
CCGGCAACCCGTTCAACCGCTTCAAATTGTTCCGGAGAAGATATAGGAAAACCCGCTTCAACAATGTCCACATTCAGTTTTTCAAGTTGACGTGCTATTTCTACTTTTTCGTGAATACTCAGCGACGCTCCCGGAGATTGTTCTCCGTCTCGTAATGTTGTATCAAAAATAATTATTTGGTTATCCATTCTACTACCCATTCACATTAAAAATTTCGTGCATTTATTTTCTGCACTTTAACGGGCTTGGCAGGCCAAGCCCCTACAACGCAATATATCTAATGTCACCCAAAAATAACTTTGGCAAAAATTTAATATCAACCTCAAATACTCAACATCCAGTATCTTCTTCCCTCTTCTTACTTCCTACTTTATAGGGTAAACACCCCAATAGCCTCTTCATTCATAATTTCTTCAACATTGTTTAGAATGATCTCAGACATTTTTGTACAGGAGACCAGTTCTTTACCCTCCGAAAATATATCCTGAGTACGAAAACCTTGTTCCAGTGACCGTTCAATCGCTTTTTCAATAATTTCAGCGGCTTGTGTCATTTGAAATGAGTGATTGAACATCATAGCAACTGATGACAACATAGCAATAGGATTGGCCATATCTTTTCCGGCAATATCCGGTGCACTTCCATGAACAGGCTCGTAAAGTGCATATTGGTCACCGAGACTTGCAGAGGGAAGCATACCCAGGCTGCCAGTAATCATTCCTGCTATGTCACTAACGATGTCACCGAACATATTACCGGTCACAATGACATCAAATTGGGTCGGATCACGAACAATTTGCATCGAGGCATTATCCACATACATATGTTGAAGGGTGATTTCAGGAAACTTCTCCTTGATTTCATTAACCCTTGAACGCCAGAACTGAGAAACTTCAAGAACATTCGCTTTATCTACAGATGTTAATTTTCCATTTCTTTGTTTTGCCATCTCAAAAGCCATATGGACGATGCGATCTACTTCGTCCTTTGTATAGGACATTGTATTCCATCCATGTGTCTCATCATACCCTCTTGGTTCACCAAAATATATTCCACCGGTTAACTCCCGGAGAACCACAAAATCGGTACCAGAAAGGACATCCGCTTTTAGTGATGAAGCATCGATAAATGCCGGATATATTTTGGCTGGTCTTATATTGGCGAATAGTCCGAGCGACTTACGGAGTTTTAGTAGCCCTGCTTCAGGCTTCTTTTGATGTTCAAGATTCTCCCACTTCTCTCCACCAACAGCGCCCAGTAGAACGGCATTCGCGTCATAACATTCTTCAAGAACCTGTTCAGTCAAGGGTTCACCATATTCATCTATGGATGCCCCGCCGACAAGTTGCTCACTAAACGAAATTGAAAGATTATAACGATCTGCAATCGATTTGATCAAACCAACTGCAGATTCCATGATTTCCGGTCCTATCCCGTCACCGGGCAATAATGCAATCTTTATGTTCATTTTTAAAACCTCATTTTTCTAGTGTTGACAGGATAACATCGAGAACCGAGCATCCAGTATTTAGTATCAAAAATCTTGTCAATCCGATTATCCCGTCTAAATTACTTCTTCACCCAACTCATCATTTCACGTAATTTCGCGCCCACTTTTTCAATCGCGTGATTTTTATTGTCATCACGAAGTTTATTCATATTTGGTTGCCCGGCTGCATGCTCAGCAATCCATTCTTGGGCAAATGAACCGTCCTGAACATCTTTCAATATATCTCGCATGATTTTCCTGGTTTCTTCAGTAATTACTTTACTACCCCGTGACATGCCACCGTATTCAGCGGTGTCGCTTACTGAGTAATTCATGCGGCTTAGACCACCTTCATAATACAAGTCGACAATGAGTTTTAATTCATGCATACATTCAAAATAAGCCAGTTCCGGCGCATATCCGCCTTCAACAAGCGTATCAAAACCGGCTTTTATCAACTCGGCTGAGCCACCGCACAGAACGGCCTGTTCACCGAACAGATCTGTTTCCGTCTCATCTTTAAAAGTTGTTTCAATCACCCCGGCTTTTGTTCCTCCGATCCCTTTTGCCCAGGCCAGAGCCATATCTTTTGTATTACCGGCGGGGTTCTGATAAATAGCAATCAAACAGGGGACACCGCTTCCTTCTGAAAAAGTACGACGTACCAGGTGGCCGGGACCTTTTGGCGCGATCATCATAACATTTACATTCTCCGGAGGGATAATTTGTTTATAATGAATATTAAATCCGTGGGCAAAAACAAGTGTGTCGCCCTCTTTCAGATTCGGAGCAATCGCATCATCATAAACTTTTTTCTGTAGCTGATCCGGTAAAAGGATCATGATGACTGTGGCAGCCTTTACAGCATCAGCAGCTTCTAGTACCTCGAAACCGGCCTCGCTTGCTTTATTCCAGGCATCACTACCTTTAACTTCTGCAATAATAACATCCATACCACTTTCTTTTAGATTTAAGGCATGGGCATGTCCCTGACTACCATATCCCAGAATGGCGATTTTTTTATTTTTAAGACTATCAAGGGAAGTCTCATTTTCATAATAAACTTTCATAGTTAGGGTTACTCCTATAGCTTTGTTGTTTCTAGTTCTTTTCTTGGTTGTTTGGTTTGCTCACCCCGCTTCAGAGCAACAGTTCCTGAGCGAGCCATTTCTTTAATTCCATAAGGCATTAGGACATTGACCGCGGCATTGATTTTTGCCGGCGGACCAGTGATTTCCAGAGTAATCGATTTATTGTTAATATCAACAACCTTTCCCCGGAATATATCATTAATATTTTTCAACTCTTCCAGAACACCTTTTTGATATAGAACGGTTACTAAAGCCAATTCACGTTCGGTTCGGTCATTTTTTGTTAAATCATAAACTTTAACCGTATCAATAAGTCTGTTTAGCTGCTTAACCACCTGTCCGATTATTTGATCATCACCGGAGATGACAATCGTCATTCGCGATATATCACGAATTTCCGTTTCTCCAATTGTAATACTGTGCAAATTAAAACCTTTAGCACTAAACATGGTTGCTACGCGATCAAA
>CALANC010000184.1 GCA_937925895.1 uncultured Desulfobacterales bacterium | reverse complement strand
CCGCAGACGAGGTCAAAAAAGCCGCACGGCTCCGAAAAGAGGAGACGGCAAGAGCGGATCAAAAGCCAGGGTTATCTCTATTACCAGTGGTAAAGGTGGTGTGGGTAAAACAATTGTTGTTGGAAATCTGGCAATCGTATTTCAACGGATGGGGAAAAACGTTTTAATCTTCGATGCTGATCTCGGACTGGCAAATATGGATATTTTATTTGGAATTCGTCCTAAGCATACCATTGAAGATGTAATAAAAGGTGATAAGGAATTATCTCAGATTATTGTTAAAGGCCAGGAAGGGGTTTCCCTTATACCTGCCTGTTCGGGGGAAATGGAATTGACCCATCTTTCGGAGGGACACAAAATAAACCTTTTAAGTGAATTTGATATATTGAATAGTGTGTTTGACATTCTGTTAATTGATACTGGCGCGGGGATCTCTTCCAATGTTGTTTATTTTAATCTGGCGTCACAAGAGAGACTCGTCGTCGTTACCCCGGAACCCACATCCATCACAAATGCCTATGCGCTTATGAAGGTTATGCATGAACATCATGAGACCAAAAAATTTTTCCTTTTGTTGAACATGGTCAAAGATGAAGGGGAGGCCAAAGCAGTTTATGAACACCTAAGCAAGCGTGTTGCCATGTATATGGGGAGCATATCCTTAGATTACGCCGGATTTATTCCACGGGACGACCATTTATTCGAAGCGGTAAGCAAAAGGGAATTCGTGATTTGTTCTTATCCGGAAGCACCTTCAAGCCGTCGTTTTCAAGTGCTGGCCGAATATCTCATGAAACATTCAAATGGAAGCCCCCATGATGGGAACATCAAATTTTTTTGGAAAAGGTTGATGGCTACGATGGATTAGGATAATAAAAAAAGCTTGAATGTATTGACATTGTATAATCAATTTTTTATTATGCTGAATTAATTGATTTTTAACCTAGGGGGTGGATATGAATAAACGGGACATAATAGAGGCTTTGAGGGATGAAACCGGGTTAACAAAAGAAAAAGCTATGGTTGTCGTTGACATGTTCTTTGATACAATATCAGAGGCCCTGGCAAAAGATGACAGGGTAGAGATTCGCGGATTGTGCTCATTTTATGTCAAAAATTATAAACCGTACAGTGGGAGAAATCCAAAAACAGGAGAAAAAGTCTCAATACCAGAAAAAAAGCTACCCTTTTTCAAATGTGGGAAGGAATTGAAGGAAAGGGTAGATTATTAAACAAAACTACTTAAACTTCCAATAAATTTTTAATCTGCTTCTTATCAATATTTTCAAACCAATCGATAAATAACTAAATCAAACTTGAAACACCAAAATATGATTGAACAATACTCGTTCGGAAATATCGTCATAAATGGTGAAAAGTATATGAATGACGTTAAAATCATTCAGGGGAATGTTGTTTCCAGCTGGTGGAGAAAGAGGGGGCACCATGTTGAAATTGAGGACGTTGAGGACATCATAGATGTGCAACCGGAGATTTTAGTAATCGGTAAAGGCCAACCCGGGCACCTGTCGTCGAGCAGAAGGTTGCAGGAATTTCTAAAAAATAATGATATTGAACTGATCGAAGAGAAAACAACGGAAGCTGTTGAGACGTTCAACCGGCTCTATAAAGCAGGAAAAAATGTAGCGGCGGGTTTTCATCTGTCCTGTTAGCCCACATTTCTCATGAAGAATTTATTTTGTTTTTGAAAACAAAAGTCACTCAGTTTCGTGAGAAAACCGGACTAGGTGTGTGGCTGGTCACCAAGAATGCTGTGAATATGAACAAAAAACCGAATACAGGGGTCGATATCGGTGGAATACAGTTAAAGAACCCTGTATTGACGGCCTCCGGCACCTTCGGATATGCGCGTGAGTTCGATCGTCTTATGGACTTAAATCGTCTGGGCGCAATCATCGTAAAGGGCCTATCGCTGGAACCCTCCAAAGGCAATCCACCCCCAAGAACAGCTGAAACACCTTGCGGCATGCTGAATTCAATCGGCCTTGAAAATGTTGGCCTGAAAGCATTTGAAAAAGAAAAACTGCCCTTCTTGAGAACACTCGAAACACCTGTCTTTACAAACATCTATGGGAAAAACACAGCCGAGTATGCCGAGTTGGCGGCGCGAATAAATGAAATCGAGGGAATTGCCGGAATTGAGGTAAATATTTCATGTCCAAACGTAAAAAAAGGGGGTGTCGCCTTTGGCGCCTTTCCTGAGTCGGCCGCAGAAGTCGTAACGGCAGTCAGGGCAAGGACGGTAAAACCCCTGATGGTCAAACTATCCCCTAATGTGACCGACATCACGGAGATTGCTCGAAGTGTGGAAGCAGCAGGGGCAGATTCGATTTCCCTGATCAATACAATAACCGGTATGGCCATCGACATCGAGACCAGGCGGCCAAAGCTGGGCAACGTCACCGGTGGACTTTCCGGCCCGGCAATCAAACCCATAGCGCTGAGGATGGTCTGGCAGGTGGTGCAAAATGTTAAGATTCCGGTTGTCGGCATAGGGGGTATCATGACCGCAGAAGATGCACTGGAGTTTTTAATGGCAGGTGCGGTAGCAATACAGGTTGGTACGGCCAATTTTATCAATCCCAATGCGACTATTGAAATCATAGAAGGGATCGAAACATTTCTTGTGGAAAAAGGAATCTTCGATGTTGCGGGAATAATTAATACCTTAGAGGTCTAACTTGAGAAAGGAGCAAGATAATGAAGAAACTGCTGGTAATCACCTTAAGTTTAGTCATGATGATGCCGATGGCTTATGCAAAGGAAATTGGCGGAGCTTCACTTCCTGACAGCCTGAAGGCGGGCGAGGACCAATTACTTCTAAACGGAGCCGGCTTAAGAAAAAAACTTTTTATCAAGGTTTATGCAGGCGGCCTTTATCTGAAGCAAAAGATGACCGATCCTCAAG
>CALANC010000183.1 GCA_937925895.1 uncultured Desulfobacterales bacterium | reverse complement strand
CAAGATGCTCGGGTATGCGAACGTCGGATTTCTTCAATTGATGTCCGGCTGGCTTGAGAAGGACCGCCATCTTAAAAATGTCACCGAGTTCTTTGCGGGAAGCCCCTTCCCGCAAAGGCCCGCCAATATCGATCTCCTGTTCGGAAAATAGACACGGTCTCAGTTTCCCGTCGGCAGTGAGTCTTAATCGATTACAGGAATCGCAAAAATGCCAACTCAACGGGGCAATGAAGCCGACTTTGCCCAAAGCCCCGGGCAGTGAACAGAGTCTCGCAGGCCCAAAAGAGTGGGTCGCTCTCTCTACGGAAAGGGGACCAACCCGTTTCACCATTGTCATGATCTCTTCTACCGAAACAAACAGGGAATCTGGAACACCAAGAGCACATCCCTTGGTAGGCATCACTTCTATGAACCGAACATGATAGGGTTTTTGGAGCGTTAGCCGGGCAAGATCTCCAACCTCATCTTCGTTAACGCCCCGCATGACTACCGTGTTAATTTTGATGGGATGCATTCCCACTTCTTCAGCCATATGAATACCAGCAAGAACACGGGGCAGCAGATTATGGCCAGTAATCCTTTTGAACCTTTCTGGCCGCAAAGTATCCAGGCTGACATTGACCCTTCTGACTCCTGCCTCAAAGAGAGGTTCGGCCAGTTCCGAAAGCAGCACGCCGTTTGTAGTAACACTAACATCTTCTAAGCCTTCAACATTAGAAAGTTTCCGACACAGATTGACCATTTCTTTTCTGACAAGAGGTTCTCCTCCGGTGATTCGAACCTTGGATATTCCCGAAGGTACTGCCGCCTCTACTACTTTTTGAATTTCCTCGAAGGTCAAAACCTCGTCATGAGGAAGCCTCGCGCGGCCCCGTAACGGAGCGCAATACAGACAATTTAAATTACAATGATCTGTTATGGATATGCGAAGATAGTCAACCCGTCTTTTGTGACTGTCGATAAGTTTCATCACGCAACCTGTCTTTCTTCAAATATCGGCAATTCACTACCTGTATCAGCCTCAAAAACGTGGATAGCATCGCCTGGTTGAACGATACCGCCATTCAGAACACGAGCAAAAATTCCTTTTTTGGGCATTACGCAATCACCCACTTGGTGATAAATCGCACAGTGTCTGTGGCATTTCTTGCCAATCTGTGTTACTTCGACCAGCACATCATCGCCTAATCTCAATTTCGTATGAACCGGCAGCTTCCAAAGGGCCAGACCTTCCGTAGTGATGTTCTCGGCAAAATCCCCAGAATCCACATCCACACCTTTTTGCTGCATCTCTCGGATGTTCTCAATGGCCAGGAGGCTGATTTGCCTATGCCATTTTCCGGCGTGAGCGTCGTTTTCAAGGCCATATTCCTTTATAAGCTTTCCGCGCATGATGTTTTTTTTCTTCACGCCTTTTGTACGACTCGTCGATACAGCTACGATGTGACCAGAAGCTTCTTGATTATTACTCATCATCCAACCTCGCTGTTTGGGTTCATGGGCTTTATGCTCCCAGAACTGGCGGATATGGCAATTCTACGTCCCTTTACCGAATGGACAAAGCGGATACGAGCACTCGGGGCAATCCTGACACAACCCACCATGACCAATAAACGCAAGTTCCGCTTTCCCGATATGTTCTCCTGCTAGAATACGTGGTAATACCAGATCCAAAACTGTCACACGGTGATGCAGACCGCATGCAGGCACTCCAAGCAAAGGAACGTCTCCAATATAGGCCACCAAGAACATGGCGCCAGGGAGTGCCGAAGCACCGTAGTGAAACTCTGTCGCTCCGGCCATGCGTATGCCTTTTCGTGTGACATCATCGGGATCAACACTCATACCGCCGCTCAGGAGCAATAGGTCACAGCCGTTTTCAATATGGTTCGATATGGCTTCGCAAATTCGCTTTGCATCATCAGGTACAAAATCAACGCTTGACACCTCTGAACCCAAGTCTGTTATTTTTTTTGAAAGCACAGGTGCGAATTTGTCTTGAATGAGGCCATGGTAAACTTCGTTTCCCGTGATAATTAATCCTGCCTTTGCTGTTCTCAAAGGCTTGACAGAAACTACACCTCCATTTCCCGAGGCGATTGCTGCCGCCCGTTCCACTGGTGCCCTTTTCATCACCAAGGGAATAGCCCGGGTAGCTGCCACCAGTTGGTTTTCCTTAACAAGCGTGTGGCTGTGCAGGGTAGCACACATGACCTCATCTACCATATTGAAGCCCGCCAGCGAGGCCGTATCCACCACGAAAATCCCATCCATAGCTGCATGGAGTCCAATTTTTCCTTCCTTGGGGTCATTTTCCCAGACAATACCGTCCCCGGAAAGGCCTTCCGCCAGCATGGCTGCAGCTTCATTTTCGTGAATCTCGTCGTTTTCGAGATCAATTAGATAAAGGTGGTTCTTTCCAAGCTTCTGAAGTCGGCACAGGTCTTCGTTGCAGACGGTGTGTCCTTTTCGAAAGGCAGGGCCCTTGAACTCACCGGGCCGGATCTCCGTGATATCATGAGCCAGCTCAGTCCCAATAGCATCTTCTATCTTTACTGTTTTCAGCATGGGCACCCCCTACATTTGAACATCTAAAGCTCTTATCGAACGTGCGTTGGATACCGGAAAGTCGGTCGATCGGTTTCTTATATTTTCTAAAAAAACGCTGTCACCGTATGGGCTCCAGTCCATGCCCGACCACGAAACTTCACGGGCATTATAAAAATAGCAGCCGTCCGAACAGGGCCTACAAAGAATCAGTCCGTTTTTCGTAACTTCACGACCATCTCGCACGACCTGACCGCACTTGGCGCATGGCACTTTACGACGAGTTGGCCCCGGCATATCGTATTCTCCAAGTTTTACCTGAACCTCCTGAACCCGAAAGAGTACACTGTCCGGCATGCGCTTGTAGGCTTCCAGTTGCTGTTCCCTCTTCGATTCCGCCTCCGGAGCATACAATGCCGCCAAGTCGCGAGACTCCTCAGTTGACAAAACACGCACGGCATTGTCGGTTTCCAGATTCACGAACGTGGCTGCCATAATGCCATAATCCACAAATTTCAAGCTCCGCCGTCCCAGTTTGACACCAGTCACATGTGCGACCGCATCTGCCGTACAACGATCCATCTCCACGTAGACGATCAGCTTCTTAATCTGGTCCCTTCGGGTCGGGTCGTCCAGACCGATCAGCCGACAGCCCAGCATGGCCATCCGCACGCCCACTATCTGCCCTGGGCATAAATGACCATGGGCTTCTGCAGAGGTTTTCAACAATTCTTTAAAGGTTTTCACGACCGTGGTCTCCCAATATGAGATTTTTATTAGTGTGCCTATTAGTCATCATCCCAAAAGCCAAAATTATGTTAAATTTAACATAATAACGGTCACAAAAAAGCATGATCAATTCACTCCCAGACTGATCTACTGGAGACAATGCCTGTGTCCAAATCTTCCTTTGTAGACTCCAGCACTTCAACGCCACAAGACCTGGATGTACAGCCCGGAATATGATCATATTCATGTTTGATAAAAAGGTCTGTTGCCCTGGCCAGGTGTTTGTAAAAATCAGTAGTCGCGTTTTCCACTACATGGCGGGCAAACACAGGGACCCACGCTGCAAGATGGTTTTCTAGAAACGCCTCCTGTTGATCAACGTATTCGATTGCCCGATCAATATCATTACGCGATGTCGCATCGATTTCTTTGAAGATCAGAAAATGCATGAACTCGAGTTCTACGGCGATATGATCAGGGGGTTCTTTGAAATGAGTCGCGATTTCGAGTCCGGCATTGACGTAGCGCGTGTGAACATCCATCGTGGAACTACCCATAACCCTGCGTTCACTGTCCAAATACACCGATCCGTAAGGTGGTGCCAGCAAGGCATACGGCCCAACAAATAGCTTCGCAAAGTCTACACATAAATCATCGATTTCATTTCCCCGACCAATCCATTCGCTCCGCATCATTGTAATATAACGGAAAGCTTCCGAACCCAGGGTCTTTAACTGACGTTCAAGTTCAGTCAAAGTATTGTGCAATCCGATGCCCGGCATGTGATAACATTCAGACAGCCTATTATAAGCACTGCTACGAGCTTTCTCATATTTGGTTAATTCAGCTATGTTCATTTAGCTTCTCCTGTCAAATTTTATAAAACTTTGCGTTTGTAGGCTCCATTTATGCGGAAATAAGAACTCTAAGCATGTAACAAATTAAAAGCCCAACAAAACAACAGGCAGAAGACATAAAGAAGCTATTTATTGATAGCCTTATATTAACTCAATTATAATAATCATGAA
>CALANC010000182.1 GCA_937925895.1 uncultured Desulfobacterales bacterium | reverse complement strand
CCAAACAGGCCACGATTACCAAAGAACACGACCCTTCTGTTGAAACCACTATTTTCTGCATCGATGTCAGAGCCCACGGTAAGGGGTTCGATCGATTTTACGAAAGATCCAAAAGTGAAAAGAATGTCCGCTACGTCCGCTCCATGATATCCAGAATCGTCCCGAACCCCGAGGACGACACCTTGCAGATTACTTATGCCGCTCCCGGAAACCAACTTCTGGAAGCAACCTATGATATGGTTGTGCTTTCCATCGGTCTTGGACCCGGCCGCTCGATAAAACAATTGGCGAAGCAGATCGGGTTTCAACTGAACACCCATGAATTTTGCCTTTCTGATTCGTTGAACAGCGAAATCACTTCTAAAGAAGGTCTCTATGTCTGCGGTGTGATGCAAGAGCCCAAAGATATCCCGGAAGCCGTTCAGCAAGGGAGTAGCGCCGCAGCACATGCCATGTCACTTCTGGCTGATGCAAAAGGATCGCTGATTTCTTCTCACGCTGAAATAACCGAACGAGACGTAACCGGGGAAGAACCCCGAATCGGTGTTTTCGTTTGCCACTGCGGAATCAACATCGCCGGTATAGTGGACGTTGAAGCGGTCACAGACTACGCCCGATCTCTTCCCGACGTGGTGGTGGCGACTCACTGCATGTTTGCCTGCTCTGCTGATCAGCAAGTGGAAATAAAAAAAACCATCACAGAGCAAGGCCTCAATCGGGTCGTTGTAGCGTCGTGTTCACCTCGAACCCATGAACCTATCTTTCGAGATAC
This sequence comes from uncultured Desulfobacterales bacterium, assembly GCA_937925895.1. Lineage (GTDB taxonomy): Bacteria > Desulfobacterota > Desulfobacteria > Desulfobacterales > UBA11574 > CALANC01. The sequence continues at coordinate 8,922 of CALANC010000182.1, read as the reverse complement.
CCTTCGCCAAGCCGGACTCAATCCTTATCTTTTTGAACTGGCCAATATTCGCGAACACGATTCATGGGTTCATCAGACCGATCCTGAAGCGGCGACCCAAAAGGCCAAAGATTTGGTTGCCATGTCAACATCGCGGGCACGACTTTTAAAGCCCCTTTCAGACACCATGTTCCCCGTTGTTCAAACCGCCCTGGTGATCGGAGGTGGCCTGGCGGGGCTCACCTCGGCCCTCACTTTGGCTGAACAAGGTTACGAGACGGTTGTAGTGGAGCAAAGCACCGAATTGGGAGGAAATGCCAGAACGCTCCACTATACTGAAGAGGGAACGAACCCGGCCGAGTATGTACAGAAACTGATCCAAAGTGTCGAAAGAGAGCCATTGATTACCGTGTACACGGAAGCAGAACTGACTGCCGTCACGGGAAGCTGCGGCAATTTTATGTCGACGGTTCAAGTTCGAAGGGAAACAAAAGACATCTCTCACGGAGTGGTGCTAGTGGCAACAGGAGGGGAAGAATATAAACCTTCGGAATATTATTATGGCAAACACCCGGGTGTGATCACCCAAAAAGAATTCGAAACCTTGCTGGTGTCACAAACCGAACGGGCAAAGCAGCTCAATCACGTTGTCATGATCCAATGTGTGGGATCACGCGAACCGGAGCATCTATACTGCAGCAAAGTATGCTGTACCGCAGCCATCAAAAACAGTATAAAATTAAAAGAACTGAATCCTGGTGCCGACGTTTCCATCCTTTACAGGGATATTCGCACCTTTGGTTTTAAAGAAAATTATTATTTGCAATCACGCCGGCAGGGGGTACGTTTTTATCGATTTAAGAGGGAACAGAAACCGGAGGTGACGTTTCAGGACGATAGGTTTACCGTGTCCGTTCTTGATGACTATTTGCAGACACCCGTTCAGCTGACCGCAGATCTGCTGGTATTGAGCGCAGCCATTCGACCCCGTGAAGAGAGCAAAGGACTTGCTGACATCATTCGCCTTCCCCTTGACGAAGACGGTTTTTTCATGGAAGCCCATCCCAAACTGAGGCCACTCGATTTTTCCAAGGCAGGCGTTTATCTGTGTGGTCTGGCACAAGGGCCCAAATTTGCCAAAGAGGCAATTACCCAGGCGCGGGGCGCGGTTTCCAGAGCGGCAAAGGTCCTTTCAAAACAGATGATCGTCGCCGAGGGGATGATAACCCACGTTGATCCAAATCTATGTCGTGCCTGCGGAGAATGTGAAAACACCTGCGTATTCGAAGCCGTCAAGGTACAAGAAGTTGGGAATGGGAGGAAAACGGCCGTGGTTACCCAAAGTTTGTGTACGGGATGCGGGGCGTGCAACGCAGCATGTCCTACATGTGCCGCCTCTTTAGCCCATTTCCAGGACGATCAAATCAATGTGATGATTGCAACAGGATTTAGGAGAGTGAAGAGTCAAGGATTCGAGTGAAGGGATTTAAATGTCTTCTTTGGAACAACCTAAAATAATAGCTTTCGTTTGCCACTGGTGCGCTTATGCCGGGGCGGATTTAGCAGGCATATCGCGCCTCCAGTATCCACCGCACGTTCGCCTGATCCGCGTCATGTGTACCGGACGACTACACCATGGCTTTCTGCTGAATGCACTTCATCAGGATGCCGACGGTGTTCTGGTCTCCGGATGACATCTTGGCGACTGCCATTACCTGGAAGGTAATGTCAAATGCAAGCAAGTGGTGGAAGAGACCTGGGATATCCTAAAACTTTTAGGGATTGACGAACGCCGCTTGCGGCTAAAATGGATTTCAGCTTCAGAGGGCTCGGTTTTTGCGGCGGAAATCCAGGCGTTTGTTAAATTGCTCAATGAACTCGGGGAAAATCCGCTCACGACTCCCGCAACATGGGACCTTCCATCCGATTCCCTACCCAATCCAACGGACATGATTAAAAAACCCGTGCAACTTACAATGGAACAGGTGGAATACTGCATGGAATGTAGCATCTGTACCGAAAGTTGCCCTGTAAGTCGCATGCAACCAGGCTATTCACCCAAACAGATTATCAAACGGGCGGTAATGAAACTGGACGAGGATCTGCTTCGAAGTCGTGAAATTTGGTCATGCCTAAACTGTGCCTATTGCAGTAAGCGCTGTCCGGCGATGATAAATTTTCCGGAATTAAACTGCTACTACCGCCAGGAAGCACGCAAAGCCGGCAACCTTCCACTGAAAAGTCATCACGGTGTTCACCAGCTGATTGCCCGTTTACAAACCCGGTCCATTCAACAACAACGGACCGCTTGGGCTGCTGAATCGGGGAATTTCCGGATGTCTGGAGAATATTTTTATTTCGTCGGATGTTTGCCCTATTATGATATTACCTTGAGTTACCTAAATATATCACCCCTTACGAGCGCCCGCAGCGTGCTCTCCCTGCTGAATACCTTTGGAATCGAACCTGTCATCAGTAACGATGAGCGGTGTTGCGGGCACGATGCCTTGTGGAGTGGAGATGAGACGACCTTCAGACAGCTGGCCCGATGGAATCTTGAGGTGATAAAGGCATCCGGGGCAAAAACGGTTCTTTTCAGCTGTCCTGAGGGGTATCACACCTTTAAGACCGACTATCCCAAATATTTTGGCGAACTTCCCTTTACGGTCGTCTATATGACAGAATTTTTATCCCGGAATCTTCCGGATGAAGTGTTATCCTTTCAACCTTCGAACGCAGGCGCGATTACCTTTCAAGACCCGTGTCGCCTGGGACGCTGGGCCGGAATTTACGAGTCGCCGCGACATTTATTGAAACGTATTCCTGAAACCGAACTGACAGAAATGGAACGAAACAGGGAGAATGCCCTGTGTTGTGGGACCAGTTGTTGGATAGAGTGCGCTCTTTGTTCCAAAGATATTCAAACCGAACGACTCCTGGAAGCCGAACAATCCGGTGCAAAAATGCTCATTACGGCATGTCCCAAGTGCCAGATTCATCTGACCTGTGCTCAAAGCGGTGAGGATATCAACCTGAAGCTGAAAGACATCTACACCTATCTTCTGGAACATTTGCGCAGGCCTCTTTAATTGAGTCGCCAGATAATTTAGTTTAGGTCAGCAAGAAGGATCTCCACCATCTCCGCAAACCCGTATCCCCCCTCATTTATCGTTACCCAGGCAGGTTGGTGCGTTAAGGTATTTTTGAAGCGTAAAATATTGGCCATGCCAACAGAATGAGGGAAATAATTAAACATGGGAGCATCATTGGGAGAATCACCCGTAAACACAATATGTTCTTTGATATTTTCGGTCTTTTCCCCGTACACTTCTTCGATGAAAATCCGGGTCATGGCCAGCTTGTCGTAGTTTCCAAACCACCCGTTGACGTGAATGGAGCTTATTTTTGCCACTGCACCTTCTTGGGTAAAACAACGAACAATCTCTTCTACTTCTTCCATGGGGATAGGAGGAACATCCTCACAATAATCGATGGCCAGATCCGCTTCCCGATAGTTCTGATCCGATGCAACCCGGCAATTGGGAAATTTTCCCAGTATGTTATGCTTGATTTCATCAAGCTTTCGTCTGTCTTCCATTCGCTCGGTCTCAGGCTTCCAGTAACGTCGCAGCATTTTTTTCCGTTTATCGTCATAGTAAAAGTAAAAGGCACCGTTCTCTCCTACCAGGCCGTTCACCGGCCACATGCGTGCGATATGGTCACACCATCCTGCCGGACGGCCCGTAATCGGAATGACGCTGATGCCGGCATCCTGAAGCCGCTCCATGGCATGATAAGCCACAGCAGGCAGGCGCCCATTGTTTGTCAGCGTATCGTCGATATCCGTCAAAACATAGCGGACATTTTTTTTCCAGTCATCCGGGAATTGTGCGAATGGTTTCATAACCGTTACTACCCCTGGTATTTGCCGTTACCGCTATTTATTTAGCGTCATCCACCAATTATCCCCGCCACCGTTCCGGTCATACAAGTAGCGATAGTTCCTGAAATAATGGAGCGAAAACCCAATGAGACAATCTCATCCCGCTTCTCCGGAGCCATGGTTCCCATTCCGCCTATCATGATTCCAAGGCTGCCGGGATTTGCAAAACCACACATGGCGTAGGTCATAATAATTAAACTTTTGGGACTCAGCGAGCCTTGAGCCAGGCGACTCATGTCAAGATAGGCTAAAAACTCGTTCAGAATCGTCTTGGTGCCCATGAGGGCGCCGGCTACCGGAGCTTCCTGCCAAGGAACCCCCATGAGCCAGACAACCGGTGCCATCACCAAACCCATGATTCGTTGCAGGGTTACAAGTTGTCCGCCTATTTGCGGCAAAAGGCCTAAAGTCAAGTTGACTAGATGGACAAGCGCCACCAACACAATCAACATGGCGACGATGTTAATCAAAAGATGCACCCCCTGAATGGTCCCTTTGGTAACGGCATCCATGGCACTTAAGGCCTCTTCAGGAGATGTCAATTCTCCCGAAGTCAATTCTCCGGTTTCGGGAACCATAATCTTGGAGATCATGATGGCTGCCGGGACACTGATGATGGAGGCTGTCAGAATGTGCCCCATGATATCAGGGACAACCTTGCTTAGAATGCTGGCATATAACACCATTACGGTACCGGCAATGGTGGCCATACCTGTTGTCATAAGGGTGAAAATTTCGCTTCGGGTCATCTCTTTCAAATAAGGCCGGATAAACAGGGGAGATTCCACCATTCCCACAAATATATTTGCCGATACACCCAATCCCTCGGCACCACCCAATCCCATGGTTTTTTGCAATGTCCATGAGAATACCTTGACGATCAACGGCAGGATTTTCCAGTAAAACAACAGGGCTGAAAGGGCGCTGATGACGAGAATGAGGGGAAGCGCTCTGAAAGCCAAAATAAAACTGGCTCCCGGGGATTTTTCCGTAAATGGAAGCGCACCGCCTCCTAAATAGCCGAACACCATGGACGTGCCGGCGGTGGTGGATTCTTCCAAAGAAAAAACCAGTCGGTTCAAGGAGAGAAAAAAATCTCTGAAAACGGGCAATTTTAAGAGAATGAATCCTAGTGCTAACTGAATGCCTATGCCGACAATAATGACGATGAGACGAACCTTTTTCCGGTTTTCACTGACCAGCCAGGCAATCCCCGTGAAAACAGCTAATCCAGCTATGCCCTGTAAAATCATCTGGTTATACTTTCGTATATTCCTGAAAATTATTCATGAGACAATCAGTTCGCTTCATTCTGACATTTAGAACAACGGAAAGATTCGATCGATGTGGTCTTGTATTATACGAAATATCCGCTGGTAATCCTCAAGAGAACCCCCCATGGGATCTTGAATGGACCCTTTGCGATTCCTCTTTTTGGGCCAGAGCGCCAAGAGGAAAACTTTGTCACGCAACCACGGGAAAAATGTCTGCACAAATTGCCTCTGGAAAGGCTCCATGCACAAAATTAGGTCTGATTGCTGCAACTCCTCACCGATCAGTGGTCTGGCTCGATGGGATGAAATATCTATTCCGTTTTCTTTGCAAACTGCCTGAGCGTAGTCGGTTGCCGGCCAATCAGTTAACCCGTGAATACCCATGGATGAGACAATCATATCATTTCGTCCCATTTCACGGCACTTATGGAGCAGAATACCTTCGGCCGTGGGACTTCTACAAATATTCCCCGTACACACAAAAACAATTTGTTTCATATTCGACACTTAACATTACTCCGCAGTAAACATCTGAGCCAAACTACTTAACGATTCTTAACACATTCGTTTTTTGCAGCTGTTTCCACAACGCTTTTATAATAACCAACGCCGCGTTTTGTTCGGTAAGATGTTGTTTGCCGGCCGCCGAGCGACATGAATCCAGCAAGGCGTCATTTGCCAGCCACAATTTAAATTCGCCTTTTCTACTTCCTTCGAAAGAATGATACAGGTCCAATAGCTTTTCTTCCGGTATGTTGACGATCATGGTCTTTTCTCTCAGCGACAGTTTAGTCAGATATTTATCAACCGCCTGATCAACAGTCTGCGGCAAATCGTCCATCTCCAATTCGGCATCGCCCATCTGGAAAACAGATTTAGCGCTAGGCAAGGTTTCGTTGATAATTTCCAAATAAAAAGTCGTTTCCAATATATCGGCTGTGGCCTTGTATATGTCGGGATCCTTGCTGGCTCTGCTGCCTGCAACGTTCAACACCTTAATTTCATTCTCGGCAATCCAGTTTCTGATCTTTTTTGCGGCTTGAAAAGCAATGGTATTGTTCAGATCTATATGGAGCCATGGGCGATTATGATAAATCGCCATTTCACGGGTGTACTCCGATCCGCCGGTGAGCGGTCCGTGGGATATGATCAGGGTGCCGTTTGAATCGATCACATTTTGTTCGGTCCGCCGGTTGTATTTTGATGATTCCATCTCCCGCAATTGATATTTTTCATCCAGCACCCCGTCTTCCGCCAGCCGTCCTTTCGGTATCCAACCACCGTGAGTGATTCCCAATTTGACGGCAATATCCAGCGCTGCTCGATCGGCGCCGGTTTGGCCACCGGAAATAATTTTGCTAACCATTATTTTTTCCTGCAAATGATTTTGTTTACGCTCAAGGGTTTTTAGAGTATAAATTAACACCCGGAAAGTGTCAATGGCTACAGAATCATGGAAAGAAGAGGAAAAAGACGGAGAAGAGATACGTGTTTTGCCGGCTATGAAATTTTTTACAGTGGAAAGGAATAAAACAATCTGGTATGAGTAACTTTGGAAATTTCAATTAAAATAGGGCCATGATGAAAATATCTTCAAAACTTCCTGATGTCGGTGTAACCATTTTCACGGTAATGTCGAAGCTGTCTAGTGACTGTAATGCGATCAATCTTTCCCAGGGATTCCCGGATTTTGAAGTCCATCCTGACCTTCTGTCACTGGTAAATAAATACATGCGTTCCGGCCACAATCAGTATGCACCGATGCAGGGTGTGCCGGTCCTGCGCGAAAAGATCGCCGAAAAAGTCTTTGAATTATATCAGGCTCGTTATGATCCCGACACTGAAATCACCGTGACATCCGGCGCCACCGAGGCTCTGTTCGCGGCCATTAGTGCTGTGGTGCAAAGAGGCGATGAAGTGATCGTCCTTGAACCGGCTTTTGATTCCTATGTCCCGGCCATCCTACTAAACGGAGGCGTTCCGGTTTATGTCAAATATAAATTCCCGGAGTATCACATCGATTGGAACGACGTTGAACTGGCTTTGTCATCAAAAACAAGACTAATTATCCTGAACTCGCCCAATAACCCCACAGGCACCTTGTTTTCAGCTCAAGATATCGCTGCACTGTCAAATATTTTACGCGATACGGAAGTTCTTGTCCTGAGTGATGAGGTTTACGAACATATTATTTTTGATGGGCTCAAGCATGAAAGCATGTCCTGCCACCCCGAATTGGCAGAAAGAAGTTTTGTCATAAGTTCTTTTGGGAAAACTTACCACACCACGGGGTGGAAAATAGGTTATTGCCTTGCCCCGTTGCCGTTATCTAAAGAATTTCAAAAGGTGCACCAGTTTCTTACCTTTGCATCAAATACACCTATTCAATATGCCTATGCTGAATTTATGGAAAACAAAGAGATTTATCTGAATCTCTTTGAATTTTATCAAAAAAAGAGAGATCGCTTTTTAAATCTTATTCAACCTTCCGCCTTTAAGGCCATGCCTTGTCAGGGTACATACTTTCAGATGTTAAGTTACTCGGAAATTACGGATGAATCAGATGTTGAATTTGCCAAGCGGCTGACCATCGAGCACGGCGTAGCTGCAATTCCACCTTCGGTTTTCTACCATGACCAGAACGACAATAAGGTATTGCGCTTCTGTTTTGCTAAAAAAGATGAGACACTGGAAAGGGCTGCGGAAAAACTATGCAAGATTTAAAAGTAACAATTATTCAGACGGAACTGATATGGCAAGATATCGAATCCAACCTGGCAATGTTTGACACCAAGATTGACGCTGTCGAAGATGATACGCATCTCATCGTCCTGCCGGAAATGTTCACCACCGGCTTTAGTATGAATGCCGCCGAACTCGCCCAGGACATGAAAGGATCCTCTGTAGAATGGCTCAGAGACAAATCACGACAAAAAAATGTAGATATGGTCGGAAGTATCATTGCCAAAGAAGAGGGGAAATTTTTTAATCGATTGATCTGGGCCAAACCCGAAGGCCGGATATTCACCTATGACAAGAAACACCTTTTCCGTATGGCCGGAGAAGAAAAGGTGTACACCGCCGGTCAAGAAAACATTATTGTCGAATTGCTTGACTGGAAGATTCGCCCCTTTGTTTGCTATGATTTACGATTTCCGGTATGGACGCGCAACATCTCAAATCAATATGATGCGGCCATATTTATAGCCAACTGGCCTGAAAGACGCACATTGCATTGGAAACTGCTTCTTCAAGCGAGAGCCGTTGAAAACCAGTGTTTCGTCGTGGGAGTCAATCGTGTCGGGATCGACGGTAACGGCCATCCATATAGCGGCGATTCTTCGATAATCGATCCATGGGGGAACATTCTCTTCCAAAAAAGCAATGAAGTCTGCACCCATACTGCCGCTTTATCTTATGGCACACTTCAAAAGGCCAGAGAAGCTTTTCCGGTGTGGATGGATGCGGACATAGATTTGATTGACTCTTGAAATAATTGGGATGCCCGGGGTTTCACGAAGTTGATTCGATTAAACAAACTATTTGAAATTCCTAATATTTTTCCCTTATTACAGGAAGTTCATTTATCCCAAAGGTTTGAGCCTTTTCTTCCCCGCACTGCATATAGGGCATTTCCAATCATCCGGCAAATCTTCAGACTGAGTTCCTTTTTGAATCTTCCCTTTTCTGTCTCCTTTGTCGGGATTATAAATATAGCCGCAGCTT
>CALANC010000181.1 GCA_937925895.1 uncultured Desulfobacterales bacterium | reverse complement strand
ATACGGCCATTGTTGTCGCTTGGCTCGCCAGACTGAATCCCATATACATAGGGGTGGCCTCTTTTTTACTGGCGGGACTTAGAGTCGGTCTGGAAAACCTGCAGCTAGATCTCCAGGTGCCTGCCGCCTTTGGTGGAATTATGGAGGGTCTTATTTTGCTTACGGTGCTGTCAGGCAGTTTTTTTATTAATTACCGCATCAGGTTAAGGAAAAAATCATGAGCCTGGAATTCCTGCTGCCTCTTTTAGCTGCAGCCGTTCAATCAGGTACGCCGATTCTGTATGCAACACTGGGTGAAATCTTTACCGAAAAGTCCGGTATTCTGAATTTAGGAATCGAAGGGATTATGATGTTGGGTGCATTGGCGGGATTTGTTACTTCCAAGGTGACCGGAAGCCCAATTTTGGGCTTTCTCCTTGGTGGCTGTGCCGGTGCTCTTTTGGCCAGTCTGCACGGACTGGTTTGTTTGGGTTTTCAGGGGAACCAGGTGGTTTCCGGGTTGGCGCTGACCATACTCGGGATCGGTCTTGCCGATTATTTAGGAACACCTTTTATCGGTCAAGATGCTTCCGGATTCTCCCCGATATCGATTCCAATTCTGTCAGAAATCCCGCTTGTCGGGCGGGTTTTTTTTAATCATGACCCTCTTGTTTACACCTCTTACATAATACCGCCGTTAATGTGGATTTTTTTTAGATACACCCGATGGGGTCTTGGGGTCCGTGCTGTAGGTGAATATCCTGAGGCAGCCTATGCCGGCGGATTGAGCGTGATCGGATACCGTTGGGCCGGAATACTTGTAGGGGGCTATCTGGTTGGATTGGGTGGTGCTTATTTGTCTTTGGCCTACACCCATTTATGGACCAATGGTCTATCAGCGGGCCGGGGCTGGATAGCGGTTGCACTGGTAATTTTCGCTTTCTGGAATCCTATGCGTGCTGCAGTCGGTGCTTATTTATTCGGAGGTGTCATGGCTTTTCAACTGAGGCTTCAAGCTACGGGGACCCATATACCCTCTTCGTTGTTGTTGATGCTTCCTTATGGGTTAACTGTAATTGTACTGGTGTTTTCTTCCTGGAAAGGGCAAGGCCTCGACGCTCCGGCGGCTTTAGGCATAAACGTTGAACCATCTGAATAGAAAGGACATATTTAGACCATGAATCATAACTATAGCAAAACTTACCCCATTTCATGGGACCAATTGCATCGAGACTCAAGAGCTCTCGCCTGGAGGCTTTTGGATATGGATTTTTTTAAGGGGATTGTTGCTGTTACCCGCGGTGGCCTTGTTCCTGCAGCTATTGTTGCCCGCGAACTAGACATTCACTTGGTTGATACGGTTTGCGTTTCCAGTTATGACTGGCAGGATCGGAAAGGAGAAATCGAGGTTCTTAAATCCATGCCTAACAGTGATGAAGGATGGCTGATTATTGACGATTTGGTTGACACCGGAAGGACGGCCAAAGTTGTCAGGGAGTTGCTTCCCAGTGCCCATTTTGCCACGGTTTATGCCAAGCCGGCCGGCAGACCACTGGTAGATACCTTTATTACTGAAGTGAGCCAGGATACTTGGATTCTATTTCCGTGGGATGCGGAATCCCAATTTGCCCAACCAATAATAGGCACAAGGTAGGGTTTATAATGGTTAACGGGACGCAATCATTCATTCGGCTAGAAAATATCAGCAAATCCTTTGGGTCGGTGCATGCCAACAGGAATATCAGCCTGGATCTTTATTCAGGTAAAATAAAAGCTCTGCTAGGTGAAAATGGTGCCGGGAAGAGCACCTTAATGAGTATTCTGGCCGGAAAGCTTCAGCCAGACCAAGGTAGAATCTGGCTCAATGGACAACCGGTGGATTTTTCTTCTACAAAGGCTGCCATTAAAGCAGGTGTTGGCATGGTATACCAACATTTTATGCTTGTCGATGCAATGACTGTTACCGAAAACATTTTTCTCGGGCAAGAAGAAGGGTTTTTAATAAAACCTAAAAAATTAGAACATCAAGTCAAAGATTTAGCAAGCAAATATGGCCTGGATATAGATCCGTCCGCAAGAATATCTGCTTTATCCATGGGTGAGAGACAGCGAGTCGAGATACTGAAACTGCTGCAACGGCAGAGCCAGTTTCTTATTTTTGACGAACCGACTACCGTTCTTACCCCGCACGAAACTACCCAGCTTTTTGAGGCGCTCAAGCAAATGGCTCATCAGGGCAAAGCTATCGTTTTTATAAGCCACAAGCTGGATGAAGTTTTGGAAATAGCAGATGAAATCGTTGTGTTACGTCAGGGCAGCGTCGTTGAAACATTGAATGTTTCGGATGTTACCTCCAAGTCGGAACTGGCTCAACTAATGGTTGGGCGTGAGATCATGTTCCAGATAGAAAAACAACCCGTTGAACCAAAACAGATCGTACTCAGAGTCGAGAGCTTGAGTGACGACGTACTTAAAAATATAAACCTTGAAGTTCGACAGGGTGAAATTTTAGGAATCGTCGGCGTTGCCGGCAACGGTCAAAAACCATTGATAGAAACCATATGTGGGCTTAATCCACCGCGACAGGGCAAGGTTTTTATTTTTGGACAATCCTGGAATCAATTTTTCGCACACAGGCCTTGGGATGGGGCATTATCTTATATACCTGAAGATCGGCAGGGCCTGGCAACCTGCCTGGGTCTGGATTTGGTGGACAATTTTCTTTTGACAACCAGGGAAGGGTTCACAAAAGGACCCTGGCTTATGAAGAAACAGGCTGAGGAAAAGGCCCAAGGGCTGATAGAAACTTTCGGCGTTCAACCGGGAGATGTGCGGGTTCTTGCGCGCCAACTTTCCGGCGGGAATCTCCAGAAGATGGTTCTATCCCGAGAATTTTACCGCAGACCACGACTGATTGTTGCTGAACAGCCTACCCAGGGTCTCGATATTGCTGCCACGGAAGACATCTGGAATTTACTGCTAAAGGCAAGAGAAAAAGCGGGTGTTGTGCTTATTACCGGGGATTTGACAGAAGCATTGGCTTTGTCGGATAGAGTAGCCGTAATGTATGAAGGTCAAATTATGGATACATTTCATACGTCCGATACTGAAAAGATAGATCAAATCGGTTTGATGATGGCCGGCATTGCGCCCTGAAAAACTCGTAACTATTACTCGTTTTTATAATATAGCATCTTATTATAATTGGATAATTTATAATCAACGCAAAGACGCTGAGGTCGCAGAGAATTTGTTTCTTCTTTGCTTTCCGCTGAGAGGGCGGAAAGCAAAAATAAGCTTATTTTTAGGAGAAAGAAATAGCCATTTGTATTTAAATATAATATTATTTTTTTAAGGGTAAGCTATTTTCTTTTGCCGTCCCCTCAACGGCAAAAGAAAAAATATTTAACTTTGCGACCTTTGTGCCTCAAGCGAAGCAGGCGGTAAAATAAACAAAAAAACCGCATCGAACTTTTTAATAAGAGCACCACACAAAACGGAAAGATTAAAACCAAATACCATTCATACTTTTCTTTAAAGGAATTAAATGAAACAGAAAATAAAAAATTTAATCTTTCACGCCGCTCACAAAGCATATGAGCACGGCGATCTTACCTCGCCGGAATTACCGGAAATCATTGTTGAAGAACCCAAGATTTCATCTCACGGCGATTTTTCCACAAACATTGCAATGGTTGCGGCAGCTGTTCAAAAAATGTCTCCGGCAAACATTGCCTCGGCAATCATAAAACATCTCATTGATGATGAGAAAATACTGGAAAAAACAGAGGTTGCCGGTCCCGGCTTTATTAATTTTTTTATCCATCCATTGTCTTGGCATCCGGTATTGCTTGAAATTCATAATCAAGATGATCGTTACGGAGCGATTGATATCGGGAAAGGCGAAAAAATACAGGTCGAATTTGTAAGCTCCAATCCTACGGGGCCGCTACATGTAGGACACGGCCGCGGAGCTGTGGTTGGTGACAGCGTAGCCAATATTCTTAAATTCTGTGGATATGATGTTCAAAAAGAATACTATATCAACGATTCGGGCAGACAGATTTATACACTAGGCAAATCGGTTTTTATTCGCTATAAGGAGTTGCAAGGAGAAAAGATTCATTTTCCGGAGGATTGCTATCAGGGAGATTATATTCGTGATTATGCGATAGAAATAAATGACAGCAAAGGGAAGACCCTACTTGAAAAGGATGAAGAAAGTGCCATTTCTTATTGCGCCCGATTTGCAGCAACACGTATTGTTGAACAAATTCGAGAAGATTTGAATTCATTCGGGGTAGAGTTTGATTGCTGGTACAGTGAGCAAAGTCTTTTCGATTCAGGAAAGGTGGACGCAGTCATCGAGGATTTCCGAAAAAAGAAATTTATTTATGAAAAAGATGGGGCTCTCTGGTTCAAAACCACCAATTATGGTGATGAAAAGGATCGTGTAGTGGTTCGAAATAACGGCCAGAAGACATATTTTGCCTCAGACATTGCTTATCACCAGGATAAGTTTGATAGAGGGTTTGAGCGTCTGATAGACGTATGGGGTGCCGACCACCACGGATATGTGTCGCGTGTGGCTGGTTCCATTGAAGCATCCGGACGGAGAAGGGATCAATTTCATGTTATTTTGGTACATCTTGTTAATCTATTGCGTGGTGGTACGCCTATTGCCATGTCAACCCGTGCAGGTGAATTTGTCACATTGAACGCTGTGATTAAAGAAGTCGGTCGAGACGCTACGAGGTTTATTTTTCTCACCAGAAGCTATGAAAGTCCTTTGGATTTTGATTTGGAGTTGGCAAAACAGAAGACCAATGACAACCCTGTTTTTTACGTCCAGTATGTTCATGCGCGCATCTCGAGTATTATCAGAAAAGGAAAAGAAAGGGGAATAGACGAAATCCGATGGAAAGAAGGCGCAATTGCATTGCTAAGAGAACCTGAGGAAATAAATCTGATAAAAACGATGACTCGTTATCCTGAGGTGTTAAAAGCCAGCGCTGAATTTATGGAACCTCATCGGCTAACGTTCTATTTGATGAACCTTGCTTCTTTGTTTCATGCCTATTACAATAAACACAGAGTTTTAACTGAGGAACCTCTATTGTCTCTTGGTAGATTATATTTGGTACTGGCGGTTCAAAAGGTCATTCGCAACGGATTGACTCTTCTGGGAGTGTCCGCTCCGGAAAGAATGTAATGAATGTAGCGAATTTTTTTAAGGCAACTAATTGCTCTAATTCATAATTTCGATGACCTAATTTTTTATATCGTTTCACCGCCCGCTTCGCTTAAGGCGCAAAGTTCGCTGAGTTACATATTATTTCTTTATCCCAATAGGATATACATTTTTGCTTTCCGCCCTCTCAGCGGAAAGGAAAAAAGAAACAAATTCTCTGTGACCTCTGCGTCTTTGCGGTGATAAGAAATTATCTAATCAAAATACGATACCGTATTAAGGATGAGAGTACGTAGAGCTTTGATAGAAGACTGTTGTAAGAATTATTGGTTGAAGAATGGGGAAAAAAGTAAATAAAGCAAAGGGTTCGCAGAAAAAGAAGAAACCCTCATCTTCACTGTCTTTTAAAGGGTTGACCTTGTGGATTTGTGTCACAATCTTTGTTTCTGCCTGGATGTTTGTGCTCGGTATTTTTGTTGGTAGAGGGACTGCTCCGGTTAAATTTGATATTGAGAAGCTACAAAAAGAATTGGCTCATTTAAAAGAAGCCGGCTTAAAAAGCGAGATGCGCCGGTATAACATGGATGCAAATACCGAAGATAACAAAACGGAACTGGGGTTTTACGAAACGCTTAAAGAGACGAAAAATGAAAATCCTCTTGATTTGAATAAAACTGAAGCAAAGAAAACACAATTACCTAAAAAGGTTTCAAAACCTCAGAAAACAGAAAACACAAAAACACCAGAAACACCAGATACGAATAAGATTGCCTCCAAAGAAAAATCAGCACCTACGGCTAAAAAGCCTAAAGGACAAGGATCTCTTACAATCCAATTGGCTGCTTTTAAAGACCCTGCCGCTGCCGACAAGCTGGTGGCCAAGTTAAAAAAAAGGGGATATCCTGCTTACAGGATCATCGGGAAGATTCCGGGAAAGGGTATATGGTTCAGAGTGAGAGTCGGGTATTATACCAATAGAACAGAGGCGGACAGCATGTTAAGCAAGTTAAAAAAGGATAAACTGAAGCCAATCCTGGTTAAGAGATAAATACTTAATTCTGAAATTTGTATTTTATTACAAAACTTTTTTGTCACTAAGTTCATTTATTCTTAAATACCTATCGTATTATATTTGGATTATTTATAACCACCGCAAAGACGCTGAGTTCGCAGAGAATTTGTTTCTTTTTTTGTTTTCCGCTGAGAGGGCGGAAAACAAAAACATACATGCATGTGAGACAAAGGAATCACTTCAAGCGAAGCGGGCGGTGAAAAAACACAAAAAAAGTGGCTATTTCTTCCGGTTTGTCCGGGTTATGGAGATATTATGAAAATTACCAAAGAAGAGGTCCTTCATGTGGCGAATCTTGCACGTCTTGATATTGATGTGTCGCTTATAGACAAGTTTGCAGAACAGATTGGAGCCATATTGGAATACGTCGATATATTAAATCAAGTAGATACAAAGGGTGTGTCGCCAACCTCTCATGCGATTTCTTTGACCAATGCCTTTCGGGAGGATG
>CALANC010000180.1 GCA_937925895.1 uncultured Desulfobacterales bacterium | reverse complement strand
TAACCTTTTTCGATTTCAGGCCGGTCATAATCAAAGGAATCTATTGTTTCAATTTTGTATTCTGTCATCATATTAAACCTTTCTATGAGTTTTCACGATGTTGAACTATTCGTTTGAAAAGTTTTTCATCATTATCTCTCCCAGTTGTTTTGATCTCTCCGTCGCAACTTCGACAGCATTGATTAATGTGGTTCGAAGTCCTCCTTTTTCTAACGTATGAATCCCGGCTATGGCTGTTCCTCCGGGAGAAGTAACCATATCTTTTAGTCTTCCAGGATGCTCTTTTGTCTCCATCAACAATTTTGCTGCTCCCAAAACGGTTTGAATCGAAAGGAACAGGGCATCTTCTCTGGAAAGACCGACCTTTACTCCGGCATCAGCCAAAGCATCAACGATTAAAAAGATGTAGGCAGGTCCACTGCCACTTAACCCGGTGATGGCATCCATGAGGATATTCTCTTTAATAAAGATGGTTTTCCCCATGGAATCGAAGATAGCCATAGACAATTTGATGTCATCTTGGGTGGCATTTTTACCGGCTGCAAGAACGGAAGCGCTTTCTTTTACAAATGCAGCTATGTTGGGCATGACCCTAATAAGACGCAAATCTTTTTTAAGGCATGACTCGATTGCAGCCAAAGGAACACCCGCTGCAATTGAAATGATTAGCTTGGACATATCCAGGGCCTGGGCTGTTTCCTTGAGCACCAAAGCAATGATCTGTGGTTTCACCGCATAAATAACAACGTCAGAGGCTTCGACCGCCTCGATGTTGTCTTTTGTCGTTCCAACGCCATATTTTTCTTGCACCAATTCAATTTTATCTTCCCTGATGTCCGTGCAGATAATATTTTTAGGCATTGATGGTTCTGAAGAAACAAGCCCGCTGACAAGGGCTTCACCCATATTCCCGGTCCCGATTATACTAATTTTCTTGTCCTTTAACATGAATTTAACTCCTCCCTTAACCCTTAATTTTTTCTATTGCCAACACGGAATTTTCAAAAAACCCGCCGCAAGCCTTGTTTTAGCTCTTTTCCTGTAGAAACTTATATGGTATCGTTATATTTTACGGAAATTGAATTGGAACAATAAACCATTATATCTATCTGCTGCGTGTATACCCTGTCAATGATTTTGCCTGAAAAATCTTGACTTATCCTTAATAATATAATTATTTTTTTAATATTAAAACCATTTTCCAACAAACACCCATTAACGCTGTATAAAAAAGATTTTATCTTATGTTTATTTTAGGCAATTTTTTAAAGGCTGTTGCAGTTGTCCTGGATTATGTTCTCACCTTCTACATGTGGATCGTTATTGCCCGGGCTGTTCTATCCTGGGTGAATCCTGATCCTTACAATCCAATTGTTCGTTTCATCCATAATGTTACCGAACCGGTTATGTATCGTATCCGATCCAGACTTCCCGTCAACTTCGGTGGCATCGATTTTTCTCCAATTGTCATAATTCTGGGAGTTGTATTTCTACAACAATTTGTTGTTAACAGCCTACTTAGACTATCCGCTAATTTTATGTAACCGAAGAAAATAGGTGACCTATTATGAAAATAACACCCATTGATATTCAGCAGCAAAAGTTCAAAATTAAATTCAGGGGCTTTGATGTCCGGGAGGTTGATACATTCCTCGAACAGTTGGCCGATTCCCTCGATGCATTTCTTACTGAGAACAAGAACTTGCTTGAAGAAATTCAAAGGCTTAAACTCGAAATGCAGGGATACAAAAAACGGGAAGAAGCCTTTAAGCGTGCCATGCTCAATTCCGAAAAAGTTTTGGAGCAGATGAAACAAAACGCTCAAAAATCGTCTGAATTGATCATTGCTGATGCAGAAGTAAAAGCAGAAAAAATTCTCAGCAGGGCACAAAATAGGCTTGCTCAACTTCATGAAGACATTACGGAATTAAAACGCCAACGAATGCAGATTGAGGTCCAGATTCGTTCAATTATTGAAAGTCATTCCAAACTACTTGAAATAGGACTGGAAGAAAGCAAGGCCAAAGAGATAGAGGATGATAAATTAAAAATATTGAAGCAATCTGAATAAACAAGGAGCATAACATGGCTGAAATAGATTCATTTTTCAAAAAAATGGATGAGTTCGGTGCATCAGATCTTCATCTTGTGGCCGGACACAAGCCCCTGCTCAGAATAAGGGGTGAAATGCAAAGGCTAAAATATCATGATTTAGAAGACGATGAACTTAAACGAATGCTCTATGAAATTGCACCAGAACATAAAGTCAAGGAATTCGAGGAAACAGGAGACGTCGATTTTGGATATGACTTCCACGGTGTGGCCAGGTACCGGGCCAATTTCTTTAAGCAAAAAAATGGCGCGGCAGCGGTTTTTAGGCAGATCCCTGAACACATCAAGACCGCCAAGGACCTCGGCCTCCCTCAAGTAATCACCAAACTGGCCGGACTTCCAAGGGGGTTGGTTCTTGTCACCGGACCCACGGGTAGCGGAAAATCTACCACACTGGCTGCAATCATCGACGAAGCGAACCGTACGCGTAAGGATCATATCATCGCTATCGAAGATCCCATTGAATTTGTCCACCAAAGTCAGGGATGTGTAATAAATCATCGGGAAGTCGGTCTCCATACCAAGTCATTTAAAGCGGCCTTGAGAGGTGCCCTTAGGGAAGATCCGGATATCATTCTTGTGGGTGAAATGAGAGACCTGGAAACAATCGAGCTTGCCATTGAAGCTGCATCCACCGGACACCTCGTCTTCAGCACACTGCACACGACGAGTGCTCCAAAAACCGTTGATCGTATCATTGAAGTCTTTCCTACGAACGCTCAAGAGCAGATTCGATCTACCCTTTCTGACGGCCTCCGGGCTGTAATAGCGCAAGTCCTTTTTAAGAGAATCGATGTCAAGGGGCGCTGCCCGGCTTTAGAAATTTTAATCGCAACTCCAGCGGTGCGGAATCTAATCAGAGAAGGAAAATCTCACATGATTCCCAATGCGATCCAGACCGGAAAGAAATACGGTATGCAACTCCTGGATGATTCCATATTGGAACTGCTCAACAAAGGGTGGATAAGTCCCGATGACGCTTACAGCAAGTCAAATGACAAAGGAAGGTTCAGGCCCTTTTTAAAGAATCCGCCTACTGACTTTACTGAAGCATGATCTTTTTTGTGAGGCTTTGTTATGAGGAGACAAGAAATAGACTATATAATGGCAAGGATGCTCGACGCTTACGATAACGTATCTGATCTGAATATCACCGTGGGGAAACCGTTCCAGGTCGAAACGAGTGGCGTTCTCACTCCGGTGGATCTTGATCCACCCATAAGTGAGATCACTCCTTTCCAGGCTGAAATTTTCGCTCTCAACCTGCTCGACAACAACCGGCGCCTCACGGATAACTTCATGCTCGAGGGGTCATGTGATACGTCTTACGAACTTCCTGGAAAGGCCCGCTTCAGAGCCAACATCTTTTCACAGAGAGGTAATACATCAGTTGTGCTGCGCAAACTGCAAACAAAAATCCCTACCTGCCAGGAACTGGGTCTTCCCGAAGCATTCAAAAAAATGGCCAAGGAACAGAACGGCTTCATTCTTATAACCGGTGCCACAGGTAGCGGAAAATCAACCTCCCTAGCGGCGATTCTAAATGAAATTAATGATGCCAAATCTGTCCACATCGTAACCCTGGAAGACCCGATTGAATACGATCATCCACATAAAAAATCCACTTTCAATCAACGAGAGATGGGGAACGATTTCGACACCTTTGGCGGCGGCCTAAGAGCAGCCCTGCGCCAAGCTCCAAAAGTCATCCTGGTGGGAGAAATGCGTGACAGGGAAACTGTTGAGATCGGCCTGAGTGCAGCCGAAACCGGCCACCTGGTTTTAAGTACGCTTCACACCATGGATGCCGGGCAAACAATTAATCGCATCCTCGGTATGTTTTCAATAGAGGAAGAAAATCAGATAAGAATAAGGTTTGCGGAAACGATTCGCTGGATCGTATCCCAAAGACTTCTTCCCAAAGAAGGAGGCGGACGGATTGCAGCATTCGAGATCATGGGCACCAATCTGCGGGTCCAGAGCTCTATCTTACATGGTGAATCGGATGGTAAAACGTTTTATGAGATTATTCAGGAAGGCAAACCTTTTGGAATGACCACCTTCGACGATTCCATCTTGGAATTATACGAATCAGGCATCATAAGCGAGGATTCGGCCAAAGCCTATGCCACCCGAAAAGGGATAGTGAGCCGGGGAATAGATGCGGTAAAGATGATCCGTGGTGAGGCCACCACCCAAATCGATCCTGATCAATTGAAGTTGGAGGACTAGTTTAAAGCCGGGATTATCCATTCTTTTTCCCCTTTCCATTGGAACATGTGCAAAGGAGAAAATCATGATCATCAAATGTGAAAAATGCGAAAAAAAATTTAAAATCCCCGACGAAAAGGTTCCTAAAGGGAAAATTGTTTCACAGACTTGTCCCGGCTGTGACCACAAAATTATCATCGACATCCGAATGGATACGCCTCCGACCTCTGAAAAAACTCCGGACCTATCTGCCACAGCCAACCTGGAAGAGGACGTCATCAATGAGGTCGAATTCGATGCTTACGATGCGACCGATAGACCGTTTGATTTTGTGGAAGAAGGTGTTGAGACAGCCTTACTGTGTGAACCGGATTCTACCAGTCGAAAAAAAATAAAAACCGCCTTGGAAAATCTGGGCTATCACACAACTGAAGCACACTCAACTAAAGATGTTATCAAGCAGATGCGGTTCCATGTTTTTGACCTGGTGGTTGTCAATGAGCGGTTCGGAACTCAGAACCCCGATATGAACAACGTCCTTAAATACTTGGATCGACTCAATATATCTATTCGCCGCAGTATCTTCGTGGCACTTATTACCGATCGCTTCCGGAC
This sequence comes from uncultured Desulfobacterales bacterium, assembly GCA_937925895.1. GTDB lineage: Bacteria > Desulfobacterota > Desulfobacteria > Desulfobacterales > UBA11574 > CALANC01. The sequence goes on along the minus strand of CALANC010000180.1, from coordinate 249 downwards.
AATGGATCATATGGTGGCCTATAACAGAAGTGTTAACCTGACGGTCAACTCGAAAAACATAGATGATATAGAAAAAATCATTCGCCGTGGTATATCCGACAGAGATTCTCTATATCGCGTATTAAATGAATCCCTGGTCAAGGCCGGTCGAGTCTAACCCGTATGTCTCATGAAAAAATCAACGGAATATACCTGTACCGACTATCGAGCTGAAATGATTCTTTTGAGCCTCAGAAGGCGTCTTTATCT
>CALANC010000179.1 GCA_937925895.1 uncultured Desulfobacterales bacterium | reverse complement strand
GAGAAAAAAATATCCAGCCGTTCTGCTGTTGATTGTTTCAACTTGACAAAATTGGTTATTCCGATGTTTTATAGACCATCGGGCAGTATTCAAATACATGATCCATCCCGGGAAGACAAAGAATTGCTCGCCCTGGAGAAGCACTACCGTGAACGTTTTGACGGTATTGAGATCGAAGTGGCCAGAGAAGGGATGGAAATAGATCTTTGAAAGGTTGTTTAGCGTTAAAAAAAATAAGTCATCCAGAAAAAAACATTATCAACCGGTTTGTTGAGAAATTCAGATTGAGAAATCCTGAAGCCACCGAATTCAGTGCCTTGCCTTCCATAGCTGAAATCACCTCCTATTGTGAATTGAATGTTATCCTTTATGTCCCATATCGCTCTGGGTAGAATCAGTCCTGAGGGACCATCCATGTTGTTGATCAAGGTCAAATAAACATTGATCAGCGGGTGTATTTCTACCTGGATTTCTCCACTGAGGTAGGCTTTTCCTAACGTAAATATCTCTCCACGGGATATGCGATCCGAGATGTTTGGATCGGTCAATGCTTCTGGATACTGGTCAGTACCAAGGTCGTTAAAATAAAATTCTATCAGACCGTACAAGTTTTTTCCCCACCATACCCATGAGTAGTCCATGTTCGCAACCAAGGAGAAGAACCCCTCTTTATTGCTGCTTTCAGCAAGAAAAGTGTATGTCGCATCCAGTCGCCAGGCTGCATTCCATAGATAACCGGTGCTGCCTAAACCGATCACCTCATCATCGTAATGTTTGGCAGCCATAATATCGAACTCGGTGATTCCTTTTGCAACATGCAGTTTGGCGGCCAGAGATGATTGATCCCATGTCACGTCATGGCTTTCGGTATTTTTTCGTGGAACATAAAGAAACTGGAGCTCACCGATCCTGTCTACGTTGAACTGAATGACAGCCATATCGTCGCCAACTTTGTAATCCCGATCAATATCGGTGGGTGCAAAGGGATTAAACAGGTCCATGGGATTGAAGAGCAAACCATTGCCCCAGGTTAAGGCCTGACGTCCTAGATGAAGGCTACCCAATCGGAATTGTAAATTCAGTGAGAGGCGATCCAAGCGGTGGTAGAGAATATAGTCATTGTTTTCAGAAAGGGTGCCGGTCAGGTCAAAAAGGCGACGGTCGTCATTCAACGTACTGTCTGTAATAAACAATTTATCCGCCTGATTCGGATAAAACAGCCTCAGTTCTTTGGTTTTTTCCCAGGTATCTCCGCCAAGGAAAACCAATTCATAATGCGTGTCGATATATCCCCATTCGGAAAAAAACGTCTTATTTTTTACCCGTAAATTTGCCTTAGCGTCATAATACGTATCCGTACCGACAAGCTGAAACAGTGATTCGTCATCGGGTCGGGACATTTCGCCCATAAACTTGAGGTGTCCGCCCCACTCGGATTCAATGTTTTCATACCAGGATTGAAGCTTCAATGCGTGTGAACTCGCGGTGCCAAAATAAATGATGGCCAGACAAAAAAAGAAAAATCCAGTACGTGCTAAGTTGGGCATAAAGAGGCATTCCGACTACTTAATTTTATCTTTTGCTATTTGCCCGTCTCTAAGGTAGATTATTCTGCGGGCATAATCCATTACCATGCTGTCATGAGTCGAAAAGATAAAAGTAACTTTTTTTATTTCATTCATATCCTTCATAATTTTCAGGAGACCATTTCCGGTTACAGAATCCAGGTTTGCCGTAGGTTCGTCAGCCAGGACAATGGACGGATTTGAGACGATGGCTCTGGCAACAGCCACTCGCTGCTGTTGACCACCGGAAAGCTCGGCCGGACGCCGATCGTATTTATTTTCAAGCCCTACTTCATCCAGAATAGCTTTTGCTCGTTTCTGTCGTTCATCGGCAGGTATCCCTTGTAAAAGCATGACAAACTCTACGTTTTCTATTGCGGAAAGTACGGGAATGAGATTGTAGGCCTGAAATACAAACCCGACGTTATACAGACGCAGGTCGGCAATCTGGCTCTGGTTCATGTTTTCAAATACCTTACCTCCCACAACAATGCGCCCGGAATCAGCCTGGTCCAAACCACCGATCATGTTCAGCATGGTGGTTTTGCCGGAACCGGAAGGACCGGCCAGGGCTACGAACCCCCCTTTTTCTATGGACAGGCTAATCCCTCTAAGCGCATGGACTTGTACCTTGCCCTGATGGTAGGTTTTTTGCACGTCAACGCATTCTACTATGCTCATTTTTGATCTCCTGAATTAACAAAAATTATGATATCCCCTAAGTGTGCGCCAGAGCCTCCACCGGAGTAAACCTGGCTGCCCTGGCTGCCGGATAAAGACTCACAAGAATACCCAAAACCAATACCACCAGATTGGCTATGGCAATATCCATTCCATATATCACCGGATAAAGCATACGTGATATCCCCGCGAACTCCGCGCCGGCAGCAAGGGCGGATAGGTCTATACCGTTGGTTGAGAAAGCTAAAACGGTAATTAAACCCGAAATATTACCAAAGACCATGCCGATCACCAGTAGTAAAAATGATTCCAGAAGAACCTCTCTAATTATCCATCCCGGTTTCATGCCCATTGCCTTGAAAAGGCCAAACTCTCTAATTCGCTCAAAGACAGCCATCAGCATGGTGTTTATAATTCCAAAACCCATTGAAATGAAGACGACGACATACCATATGAAGACGAAACCATCTGACAATTCCAGATAAGCATTAAGTATCGGCAGTAAATCCCACCAAGGATCAATATCATAAGTGTCGGAGGGCAATTTAGCCTTCAAGGCAGTGGCAAGCCTTTTTGTATCTTGATCGTTCGACAGGGCAATTGAAATTTCAGAAATTCCCTCATTCAGTTTTAGCATGTGTTGGGCTACAGGCAAGGTGACAAAGGCAAACTGTTTCTCTGTTGCCAGCATTTCAGCCCGGAAGACACCTATGATTCGAAATGCCTTAGATGCTATTTCACCGTCGCTTGCTTGAGACATTAGGACGAGTTTGTGCCCGATTTTGGTATCAAACATATCCACCAGGGCCTGGCCCACCACAATTCCATAAGTATCTCGAGGACCAAGATACCGGCCCCGGGTAACGGCTTGACCGATAAACGAAACCGCGGCTTCATGTTTAGGATCTATCCCTACCAAGGTTACTCTGCTTGAGTGTCTGGCGTTGCTTGCTATAGCACTGACCCTAACTCTAAAAGACCAGCGAGCTCCCGGAGGGAGGGTCTGTTTAAGGGCGGCTTTTACCTCCCTGGTGTCTGTTATGCTGTGATCGATGACCGGGTCGTTTCTGTATTCTTGGTGGTGAATCTGGATGTTTCCGGTCAGGGTGGCGATACCGTTTTTAATCATTCCGACTTCCAATCCACGCATGAGCGCTCCCAGAAAAACCATGCTCCAAACACCGATAATTACAGCCAGCATTATGACGATCGTGCGTCTCGGGTTGCGCCATATATTTCGCCAGGCCAGTTGGAAATAAATAACAGAGCGGTTTTCATACATGGGATATAGCCTCCACAGGACGAAGTCTCCGGATCTTGAGGGCAGGGTATAGGGCAGCCAAAAAAGTAATGATCATTACCGCCATGGGGCCACTTATTATCGAAGCCAGAGAAAGTTTTGGATACAACCTTCCTGAAATACCATAATGGCTTAACAGTTCGGACGAGCCGGAGATGTCGATTCCGTTAACCTGGAAATACCAGGTGATAAGACTCCCTAATACTGCTCCCGTTACCATACCGATTACTGTCATGCTGAAAGATTCGATCAGTAGCAGCCGGGTCAGCCTTCCCCTGGTTGTTCCAATGGCCATCATCACACCAAATTCTTTCGTCCGTTCGATAATTGCCATAAGAAAAGTATTCAGAATACTAAAAGCAACAACGATGATTAAAATGATATAAAAGATAATTCCGCTGAAAAGATCCATTTCAATAGCTTGCCGTAAACCGGGCATGAGCTCCATCCAGTCCAGGACCCTCAGGCTGGATTTTGAGTCTGTTGTTTTTATACCTGCCAATAAACGCTTTTTTATTTCAGGAACCTGCCTTAGTGATTTTCCCACAACCACCACTTCATGAATGGCTCCCCGCATTGAGTAAATATCCTGAAATTGTTGCAACGGAATATGGATAGAAGCGCGATCGAACTCATCCAGCCCGGAGCGGTAAATGCCCTTAATGTGAATGACTGAGGCGGCGATGGAGCCGTCCCGTCCCTGGCCCAGAACGGTCAATTCATCGCCCAGACCGACTTGCAGGTTTCTGGCGAGAAGTTCTCCGATCAGAGCCGGTACTATTTCTTGATTTGGATTCTCTTCAAAAAGATATTTACCCCTGCGTATCGAAGTTTTCAATGTGGAAACACCGGCCTCACTGGACGGATCAATTCCGGTAATCATGATGCCATAGGTTCTCTCTTCAGAAGAAACCAGCGAAAAGGCCCTGGCACGGAATGTATACGCTGCCACTTCCGAAGAATTGTTTAAAAACGCACCGACTGCTTCGGGATCAGTTACAACCATATGTATACTTTGTTTATCCTTATAACCCGGTGCTTGGATTTGGAGGTGTCCTGTTTGGATTTTAACAGAAGAATTTATCATGGCTTCATAGCTGCCGAACTGAAATGACAGCATAAAGACCAGGATGATGCTGGCAAAGGCAATGGCGGCTATGGTTAAGAAGGTTCGTCGGGGATTGCGCCAGATATTGCGCCAGGCCATCTTGAGGTCTATGGGCAATTTCCTACCTCCTGGGATTTTTTAAACTGGACAAGGTAAACATATCGGCCGGCAAGTTTTTTTCAAATGAGAGCATTTTGTATTCTACGATGGTATATTTATCCTTTTCA
>CALANC010000178.1 GCA_937925895.1 uncultured Desulfobacterales bacterium | reverse complement strand
CGCTGACGATCCCATGGCCATCCGGATGCACTTTATTTATGACGGGGTTTCCAGCAAAAAACTTGTTGATGGATGGAATGAAGGTTTTAACAATGCAACCAATGGAAATACAGCACCCATCAAGACCGAGATAGACCAATTCAACGGTTTTTTCTCTGAGAAAGCCAAGAAGAATGACATATACGACATCATTTACATCCCGGATCAGGGAGCAAGTGTCTACATGAAAGGCAAACTCAAAGGGACAGTCAAAGGGCTCACCTTTAAAAAGGCCCTATTTTCAATTTGGCTGGGCGAAAAACCGGCCGACGCCAAGCTAAAAAAGGGGATGCTGGGCAAATAATCCTTGCTTAGGCCTGGTTAGAAAAATAGAAAAACTATATTGGGAGATCAACAAAAAGCGCTTTTGAGCATTTCGAAATTTAATTAAAAAGAGATTACTTCATTCTTTACCCATAGAATGTCCCTATGAAATTAAAACTGACACCTACAGACCCTCTTTGTAATTACAACCCTTCCATAGCCTCGACCGGATTCGCCTTCAGGTATTCCAGGCGGTTTAACCCGTTGATGTAGGCCTTGACGCTGGCGGTGATGATGTCGGGATCCGCGCCCCTGCCAAGGGCGATCAGGCCGTTTTCTTTCAAGCGCACCGTAACCTCACCCTGGGCATCTGTTCCACTGGTAAGGGCGCTTATGGAAAACCTCAAAAGTTCTGATCCCGTGCCGGTCAGTTTGGCAATGCTGTCATATGCGGCGTCAATGGGACCGTTTCCGTAACCCGCACCTTGAACCAATCGGCCATTTATATTGAGTTTAACGGTTGCCATGGGAATAACGGTGGTTCCACAGGTCGCATGCAGATATTCTAAGCGGAAGGTATCGGTGGTCCTCAGGATTCCCTCGGTCACGATTACTTCCAGGTCTTCATCCACAACATGTTTTTTCTTGTCGGCCAGCTCCTTGAATTTTTTAAAAACAAGCTTTAATTCTTCGTCGGAAAGATCGTAACCCAGCTCTTTTAAACGAGAGCGCAGGGCGTGTCTCCCGGAGTGCTTGCCCAGAACAAGCTTGCTGGCGCTGAGCCCAACGTTTTCAGGCTTCATAATCTCATAGGTCATAGGGTTCTTCAATACACCGTCTTGATGAATACCGGCCTCGTGGGCAAATGCGTTGGCGCCAACAATGGCCTTGTTGGGTTGAACAATAATACCGGTTATCATCGTGACCAATCGGCTGGTAGGATAGATCAGCTCGGTGTTGATATTGCTTGTCAACGGTAGATAATTAGGCCTTGTATGAATTGCCATTACAAATTCTTCCAAAGACGTATTTCCCGCCCTTTCTCCGATTCCGTTGATGGTCACTTCCACCTGCCTGGCGCCGGCACTCACTGCTGCGATGGTATTTGCCGTGGCAAGGCCAAGATCATTGTGGCAGTGTACACTTACTACCGCATTTCCTATATTGGGGGTATGGGTCATGACATATTTTGTAAGGTCTGAAAATTCCTCAGGTATGGCATAGCCTACGGTATCGGGAATGTTAATCGTGGTGGCACCAGCGGCAATGGCCGCTTCGAAAACCTTGCACAAAAAATCCCGATCACTCCGGGATGCATCTTCGGCTGAAAACTCAACATTGTCGGTAAAAGAACAGGCATATTTAACCGCTTCCACGGCGGTGGTCAGAACTTCGTCCTTGGTCATGTTCAGCTTGTAGTGCATGTGGAGGTCGGATGTAGCGATAAAGGTATGGATTCTTGGTTTGGCGGCGTGTTGGATGGCACCCCAGGCACGGTCGATATCTTGTTTGGAAGTACGTGCCAAGCCTGCCACTTCCACGCGCTCCATCTTTCCTGCAATTTCGGAAACAGCTTCGAAATCTCCAGGTGATGCCGCGGGAAAACCGGCTTCGATTACATCTACCCCCAGCTTTTCCAGCTGAACGGCCAGCCGCAATTTTTCAGCGGTGTTCATACTGGCTCCCGGAGATTGCTCGCCGTCTCGCAATGTTGTGTCGAATATCATTACACGTTCAGTCATGATTTTGCTCCTTTTATCGGTTTGAGATAGTAGAAAAAGTACTCTATGGATTGATGCCGAGAAAAATGCGAGTAAGCATAGGCCGCAGGACGGGGGCTTGATGTTGTCCTGCGGCATTTATTCTCCAGATTACTTTCAAGGGGATAGTCCTTTTTATTCTTATTAGTAATTCCTTATCAGGAATTTCCCATGGCCAATTTATATTGAACGCTGTCTGCCAAAGCGTGCCAGCTGGCTTCGATGATATCCTCGGATACACCGATGGTACTCCAAATGTGATCCTGGTCCCGAGATTCGATTAACACCCTCACTCTGGCGGCCGTCCCTGCTCGTCCGTCGATGACGCGGACCTTGTAGTCGATCAGCCGCATATTCTCGAGTTCCGGATAAAATTGGTACAACGCCTTACGGAGGGCGTTATCCAGGGCGCTGACCGGCCCGTCCCCTTCGGCGGCAGTGATCTCATCTTTGCCGTCTACAGATATTTTAATGGTCGCATGGGCAGAGCATGGACGGTCAGCATCTTTTTCTATGGCAACTCTGAAGGATTTCAATTCGAAAAGAGGATTAAACTGATCGGTAAATTTTTCCAGCAGAATTTTGAAAGACCCGTCGGCCACGTCAAACTGATATCCTTCCTGCTCCATACGTTTAATTTCCGATACAATCTTCCGGCTGTCAAATCCGTTGGTATTCAGTTCGATATCCAGTTCTTTTGCCTTATATTCAATGTTACTCTTACCGGAAAGATCGGATACCAAAACCCGCCGCTTGTTCCCCACCAGATCGGGCTTCATATGTTCATAGGCCCTGGATACTTTCATGATCGCGTTCACATGAATACCGCCTTTGTGGGCAAAAGCACTTTTCCCGACAAACGGTCTGCTGTTTAGTGGAATCATGTTGGCGGTTTCGCTGACGAACCGGGAAAGCGGCTTTAGTTTGGCCATATTTTCGCTGGTGACACATTGGCGATTCATTTTGAGTTGGAGAATCGGAATGATGGAGGTCAGGTCGGCATTGCCGCAGCGTTCGCCATAGCCGTTGATGGTTCCTTGCACCATTACCGCACCGCAATCGACGGCTTCGATGGAATTAGCCACCGCCATGCCGCTGTCGTTGTGAGTATGAATGCCGAACTTAAACGGGAGTGCATCTGCTGTTGTATCGAATTTTTCGCAGAGGGACTGGCGCACGGTCTTCATGATCGATACGATTTCAGATGGGAGGCTGCCGCCGTTGGTGTCGCAGAGCACAATAAATCCCGCCCCGGCGTCTATTGCCGCCATTAAGGTCTGGAGAGCATAGTCGGGGTTATCCTTATGGCCGTCAAAAAAATGCTCAGCGTCGTAAATCACCTCGCGGTTATTATTTTTTAGAAATTCAACCGACTCAAATATCATGGCCAGGTTCTCTTCCAGAGTGGTGTTTATGACCTGTTCGACATGGAGGTCCCACGTTTTGCCGAATATCGCCACGGCTGGGGTCTCGGCCTTAATGAGTGCTTGTAGGTTTGGATCGTCAGCCGGATCGATACCTGGTTTCCGGGTGGATCCGAATGCCGTTATACGAGTATGTTTAAATTCTGTTTTTTTCGCCAACTCAAAAAATTCCATGTCTCTGGGATTGGAGCCCGGCCAACCGCCCTCGATGTAATGGATTCCAAAGTCGTCCAAGCGCTGGGCAATCTGGATTTTCTCTTTGGCGGTAAAACTGATGTTTTCTCCCTGGGTTCCGTCTCTTAAAGTGGTGTCGTATAACATAATCGGTTCCATAGTGTTGTTCCCCCTTTATCGATTTTCAGGTCTCAAGGACCTTACGGCGGCTCCTGCTTGCCACATCTCCGAATTTTTTATTAAATTGAGTTCTTTCTCCAGTTTTTCACGGTAGTCTGGGGTGCTGTTTGCCTCCAGAACTCTTTTGGTTTCAATGCCTGATACAACTCTTTCATATAGGTCGTCAAAAAGAGGAGCCACGGCTTCCCGGAATTTTGGTGCCCAGTCTAAGGCCCCGCGTTGGGCCGTCGTGCTGCAATTTGAAAACATCCAATCCATTCCGTTTTCAGCCACCAGACGAATGAGACTCTGGGTCAGTTCTTCCACGGTTTCATTAAACGCTTCACTCGGCGTGTGCCCGTGTTTTCGGAGGAGATTATACTGGGCCTCCATTACACCTGCCAGACATCCCATCAGCACGCCCCGTTCTCCGGTAAGGTCACTGTGAACTTCTTTTTCAAAGGTTGTCGGAAAAAGGTAGCCTGAACCAATGGCAATTCCCAGGGCAAGGGTCCTTTCCTTTGCCCGGCCGGTAAAATCCTGATGAATGGCAAAACTCGAATTGATACCGCTTCCGTCTAAAAAATTAAACCTGACGTTTCGGCCGGATCCTTTTGGTGCGACGAGAATGACGTCTATGTTTTCCGGAGGTATGATGTTGGTCTGATCTCTATAGACAATCGAAAAGCCGTGTGAAAAGTAGAGGGCATCACCCTCATCCAACAAATTTTTTATATCAGGCCAAATCGCCACCTGGCCTGCATCTGAAAGTAGAAATTGAAGCGTCGTACCCTGCTTGGCAGCCTCTTCCAGAGGGAAGAGCTTTTTTCCGGGGACCCATCCGTCTGTAACGGCTTTGTCCCATGATTTGCTGTTTTCCCGCTGTCCTATAATAACGTTGATGCCGTTATCCCGCATATTCAATGCTTGTCCCGGGCCTTGGACCCCGTAACCCAGAACAGCCACCGTCTCGTCTTTGAGCACTTCCCTGGCTTTTTCCATGGGAAACTCTTCCGACATAATGACCTCTTCTTCAATACCGCCAAAATTTATCGTAGCCACTTTATTCTCCTTCCATGTTTTAGGGATTTTCAAAAAAATATCCTGATTGATCGGTGTATGAAACCCCTTTCACTTCGGGTCTCTGAACAGAGCAATAATACCCGTTCTGGCAATCTCCTTGATTCCTATGGGTTGTAAAAGGCTTAGAATCGCATTTATTTTGCCTTCATCTCCGGTTACTTCCAGGGTGTAGTGATCCCGTCCGACATCGACGACCTTGCAGCGGAATATATCGACGGTTCTGAGGATTTCCGCCCGGTGTTTGGATTTGGCGACGACCTTGATCAGTGCCATCTCCCGTTGTACGTATTCCGTGCCGGTGAGATTGTGTACCTTGATGACATTAATGAGCTTGTTAAGCTGTTTTTCGACTTGTTCAATAATCGGGGGTTCCCCAGTGGTGACCAGCGTGATTCTAGAAACAAGTGGGTCTGTCGTTTCAGCGACACAGAGGCTTTCGATGTTGAACCCTCTGCCGCTGAACAATCCTGCAATTCGGGAGAGCACACCGGGTTCGTTGTCGACCAGAATCGAAAAAACATGTTTATCTTCCATTATGACTGATCTCCTTTTTTAAAAGACAGATTAAAATTGGTATGTAGAATTTAGGTTAAAAGCATTTCTGTTACTGCGGCACCTGCCGGAACCATGGGATAAACACATTCTTCTTTTTCTACAACAAAATCCAT
>CALANC010000177.1 GCA_937925895.1 uncultured Desulfobacterales bacterium | reverse complement strand
TACCCAGGTCGAAAAGAACCACCTGCCGGCCGGCATCTAAGAGTGCCTGGCGATCACCCAGCGCCTGAGCTCTTTTTAAAACGTCGAATGTGATTGAAGAGGCTCTGTTACCCGGCTCATCCGGAATAGGCAGATCGTTCTCGTTGTCGGAGATGAGTTGAATGAACATCCCGTGGCCGGCGTCACCCTTATGAAGTTGACCGGTAGAGTGAAGAAATCGCGGGCCATATCCGACGGTGACCGCCATTCGATAGCTTTGTTGGATTTTGGTTCGAAGATCCTGCAGCGCCTCATCTGTTTCCGGATCCGGTTTGATATAGGCTTGAATTGATACGTAGCTACGCCCTGCAGCTTCATCTTCACCTGGTTTCGCGAGAGAGAAAAATTTTTGGAACGTATCACTGATACTGTTTGCCGAAAAATCAGAATAGACCTGAATTTCATCTGTTTGAAATCTTGGCGTCAAATCCGGCAACCGGCCTTCATTCTGGTATGCAGAGACCATGTTACGGGCTAATATCTTAGCGGATTCCACATTGGGTTGATCAAACGGATTAATTTCCAGGAGCATGCCGGCAATCACGGTGGCCATCTCCCAACGAAAAAATTCTCCGTTTAGGTCGTATAGATCGCCTAAATTTATTTGAACTACGGGCCGGCCGTCATCTCTCAACGCTTGAACATCGGTATCGTATGTACTGTCACCATCGACACGCAGATATACAAACAAACGGTCATTTGCATATCCTTCAGGGGCACAAACAGTTTCTCCGGAAACAGGCAGGATGCCTCTCCCTTCCTTTCCGGTACTTTCGGCTATCAGCTGCTCAACCCAGGCACCAAAATAAGATATGCGGGGTGAAATAATAAACGTTATTTTATCCCGTCCTGCGAGAGCCGCTTCACCCAAAGTCACCCCGAGTTGTGTGGCTGTATTAATCCCATGGACAGGACAATGATAGTTCCTGGTCTGTTGAGCCATTGCCCCGGCTCTTTCCAGGATTAGATTTAAATCCATTCCTATCAGGGCGGCCGGCACCAGTCCGAAATAGGATAACGCCGAATATCGACCGCCTATATCTGGATCATTCAAAAAAATTTTTCTGAAATTCAATTCTTTTCCCAAGGATTCAAGGCCGCTTCCGGGGTCGGTTATGGCAACAAAATGGTCCCCCACACGATCCTGACCAAGCCCCTCGAGCGTCTCATTGTAAAAAAATTTCATGAATGAAAACGTTTCCACAGTCCCGCCCGACTTGGTGGAAATAATAAAAAGAGTTTTAGAGAAGTCGAGCGTTTCTGCCTTCTCTTGTATCGCCCCTGGGTCCGTGCTGTCCAATACGGAAAGATCAATATAGCCGTCCTTTACGCCAAATGTAAGTCGCAAAACTTCGGGCGCCAGACTGGAACCTCCCATCCCTAACAGCAGTGCATGGGTGTACCCTGCCCCGCGAACCCCATCAACAAAATCATTTATTTCATCAACTTTACCCACCATATTTTCAGGACTGTGGAGCCAGCCCAGGCGGTTGCTGATCTCTGCCGGATCATCTTTCCAGACGGTGTAGTCAAGTTCCCATATACGTTTCAGGATTTCTTTTTCTCTTATTTTGTCTAACCTAATTTTTACAACTGTTTCGAATTCCCCCAATGTTGAAGAATAGTTTTCTTTTGCGGTCGAGAGGTGATCACTTTTCCCGGCATTACCTGGCATTATCGGAGTCAATTCATTCTCATCTGTCATATCTGTCTCCTTTTTACTTTTTCTAAAGGTCATAACCTTGCCCCGGATTCTTCACTCTTGCAACAGGAACGCCGCCTCCTTGTCCAGCAGCCACGTCACCTGCCCGTCTAAAGGCTTGACCAGGTTGGCGGGTAATTGATCTTGACCGTCCTCAAAAAGCGTTTTTATAATTCGGGCTTTTCCTTTTCCGGAAACCAAAAAGAGAAGATGCCGGGCGTAATTCAAGACCAAATAAGTTAATGTCAGGCGATATACGTCCGGGTTCCCGCCTCGCACACTTAACACCCATCGGTTGGATTCAGAATTTGGATAATGACCGGGAAACAGTGAGGCGGTGTGCCCGTCTTTACCCACCCCAAGAATCACAAGGTCGAAATGCGGACGGTTGCTGTTTAAACCGCGAAAAAATTTCTTAAGCTCATTTTCATACAATACAGCACCTTTTTCCGGCGGAATCATTGCGGGCATGGGATATATCTGGTCTAAAGGAATGGGGGTATTGTCGAGAAAATCTTTTTTAGCGGTACCGAAATTGCTATGGGGACTATCAACCGCCACCAGACGTTCGTCCACCCAAAACATATGTGTACTGCTCCAAGGCACTTCATCACGATAAGGTCTTTTAGAAAGCATCCGGTGCATCGCTCTTGGAGTCGACCCTCCTGAAATGGCTACGGCGAAACGTCCATGATGATTAACCGACGACATAGCGGTGTCGGAAAATATCTCTGCCCCTTGTTTCGACATGCTTTCAGAATCGGGCAGGACCTGAATTACTTTTTTCAAACTTCCCCTTTTATTTTTTTGATAATCTTGGGTATAAAGAAAGAAAATACAAAAAGACCTATAGAGAAGAAGACTTTAAACGATATCAATTCGCCCCAGTTCCCCGATACCCAGACATCTTTCAAGGTTCCAATAAAAAAGGTAAATATAAATGTTCCGACGATAATTCCCAGGCCGGTCCCGAAAACATAATCTTTAAAACGAACTTTGGTGAGACCCATGCCAAAATTCATGGGTGTGAATGGAAAGTAAACCAAGCGTAAATAAAGAACCGTTGCAAACCCGTTCCGTTCAATGGCGTCGTCATATTTTT
>CALANC010000176.1 GCA_937925895.1 uncultured Desulfobacterales bacterium | reverse complement strand
AAAACTTCCAAATCCTCGGCGACATTCAGGCCGTTTAAGGATCTAAAGACGTTACTTGAAAGTAAGTCATCGAAGCCGAAGGGGTCATTAACCGACCAGCCTAATCGAGTCCCGCCGGAAACTCGACTGAAGAAGGATTGTGGCCCCGGGTCTAAGGATAATATAGAACCGGATTCAGCGGAGGAAAAGAAGCTTTTTTTGGAGGCCATGGCCGATGTTAGACCGATCTATAGAGGAAATAGGATAGAACAAACGGCAGGAGGTGTTCCACCCATAGGTCCGGCTAAGGATATTGAAGATGAAACATTGGTGAAACTTCAAGACCTGGTGAAATTAGGAAAAGGTTTTATTGTTTCAGATACACCGGAATATATTGAGGGTACCGGATACAATGTAAACCCGAAAATTGCCATGCGACTGCATCGGGGAGATTTTTCCATTCAGGCGCACATTGATCTGCACGGGCTTTGTGTTGAAGATGCCCGGAATGCTTTTGAAAAATTTGTCAAAGAATCAATAACCTCCGGAAAAAGGGCGGTTCTTATTGTTCATGGTCGCGGCCTTTCTTCTCCTAACGAACCGGTTTTAAAAACCAAAGTTGTTGAGTGGCTTACAGCCGGCCCCTGGCGCAAATGGGTTATCGCCTTTTCCAGCGCAAAATCATGCGACGGAGGTGCCGGGGCAACCTATGTTCTTTTTCGCCAGCGTCCGGTTACAAGTGCCCAAAGAAAAGGGAAAAAGTAAAGAATATAGATAAGTTAAAAGCGCTGATAAAATCGCTAGAAAACAAACACTTGAATCCTTGACCCCTTGGATCCTTGGACCCTCTTCTCCAACTAAATTGGAGAAGAACCAAAAATAAAAACTTGAGCTGCAACAGAGGTATTATGACCAACAAAACAAAGATAGTTGCAACTATCGGGCCGGCATCAAGCAGTAACCCTTTGCTGAAAAAAATGATCTCTTCAGGAATGGATGTTGCGAGGCTTAATTTTTCCCATGGCTCGTATGAAGAACACGCAAGTGTGATAAAAAGGATCCGTGCCCTGTCAAAAACAATGAGCCGGCCCGTTGGAATAATGGCCGACCTTCCGGGCCCTAAAATAAGAACAGGTAAATTGAAAAATGGTAAATCCGTATGGCTCAAAAAGAATCGAACCGTACGCGTCACGAATAAAATTATTTCCGGCACAACGGATGTTATTTCAACAACGTATTCAAGATTAATCCATGATATAAAAGTGGGTGACACCCTACTTGTAGATGACGGTCTTATTGAAATAAAGGTTTTATCCAAGACCAAAGATGCAGCTTCCTGTAAAGTTGTTCAAGGCGGCCTATTGAAAGAAAACAAAGGAATTAATCTTCCGGGGGTAAATGTCTCCGCGCCTTCGTTAACTCGAAAAGACAGAAGAGACATTAACTTCGGGGTGAAGTCAGGCGTCGATTTCTTTGCCCTCTCTTTTGTTAGAAGTGCTAAAGACCTCAAACAGATTAAGGCAGTGATAAAAAAACAAGGGCCTGATATTCCGGTCATTGCCAAAATCGAAAAGTCCGAGGCGGTAGATAATCTGGATGAGATACTCAAAGTGGCTGACGGTATAATGGTAGCACGGGGTGATCTTGGAGTTGAAATGAAACCTGAAAAGGTGCCAACGATCCAAAAGCATATCATACACAAAGCGGTGATGGCTAACAGGCCTGTAATTACGGCCACACAAATGCTGGAAACAATGATTGACCACCCCATTCCAACAAGAGCAGAGGCTTCTGATGTGGCCAATGCGATCTATGATGGTTCAGACGCGGTGATGCTTTCAGGTGAGACTGCTACGGGACAATATCCTGACAAAACAGTTCAAATGATGAGAAGAATTGCTATTGAGGCAGAAATGTCGAAATTTATGAAATATAATATCCAATACGAAAAACACCCGGACATGACCGTAGCAGAGGCAGTAGCGCAATCTTCCGTAAATATTTTACATGAGATGGATGCCAAGGCAATCCTGGTTTTTTCCGTATCAGGGAACACCGCTAAGTTTGTTTCAAAGCATCGACCCTCAAAAATGGTTTACTCCTTTAGCCCTTTTTGGTCAATATGCAACCGCTTAACCCTCATATGGGGGATAACACCTCAACATATTCCGCGGATGAAAAAAACAGAAGCCATCATAGATGCAAGTGAAAAATTGTTATCACGGAAAAAGTTAATTAAAAAAGAAGATCTTATCATTATCGTGACCGGTCTGGCGTTAAAGAGCGGATCCACAAATCTGATCAAAATACACAGGGTCGGGCAGAAAGATTGATCAGTTGATCTAAAGGAGGGTGAAGTGGAAAGTGATCATGATAGTAGCAAACGAAAGCACATCGGATTTGTTTCGACGCGATTTGCGGGGACGGATGGAGTGTCTCTGGAGACGGTAAAATGGGCTGAAGTTTTTGAAAAAGAAGGATTCAACTGCTACTATTTTGCCGGTGAGCTTGATCGGCCACCGGAGCGTTCGTTTCTGGTAAAAGAGGCTCATTTTACCCATCCTGATATCAGGGGTATTTACACGAGATGCTTTGGTGTCAATAAAAGGGATAGGGCTGTAACAAAAAAGATTCAGGCGATTAAAGGTAAATTAAAGGATTATCTTTATAGGTTCATAGAAAAATTTGAAATTGATATCCTGGTGCCCCAAAATTCTCTGACGATCCCCCTGAATATACCTCTTGGTGTTGCCCTAACTGAAGTCATATCAGAGACGCAGATACCGACAATAGCGCATCACCACGATTTTTTCTGGGAACGGCAACAGTTTCTGAAAAATTGTGTTTGGGAATACTTGAACATGGCATTTCCGCCTCATTTACCGTCAATAAAACATGTGGTGATTAATTCTTCAGGGGACAATCAGTTGAGCCTGAGAACGGGGATTTCAGCAACGATTATTCCAAACGTTATGGATTTTGAAAATTCACCCCCGGGAATTGATGATTATTCATCAGATGTGCGACAGGCTCTTGGTATTGAAGATGATGAACGCTTTATTCTCCAGCCAACCCGAATCGTAAAGCGTAAAGGTATTGAACACGCTATTGAGCTGGTCAACAGGCTGGGGATGAAAGCCAAGCTTGTCATTTCGCATGCTTCCGGTGATGAAGGGTTCGATTATGAGCAAAGAGTTCGTGAATATTCAAAGATCATGAATGTTAACACGATTTTTGTTTCTGATATCATCGGTGAGCGTAGGGGACTGACCCCGACAGGGGAAAAAATATATACACTTTATGATATCTATCCCCATGCCGACCTTGTGACCTATCCGTCTAATTTTGAAGGATTTGGGAATGCTTTTCTCGAAGCCGTTTACTTTAAAATACCAATCGTCGTTAACAATTATTCCATATATTCAATAGACATCCAGCCCAAAGGGTTTGATGTGATTGAAATAGAAGGATTTGTTTCAGAGAAGGCCGTTCGCCAAACCCGGGAGGTAATGAATAACCCGAATCTTTGTAAGAAAATGGTCGATAACAATTACGAGATCGCCAAACAC
>CALANC010000175.1 GCA_937925895.1 uncultured Desulfobacterales bacterium | reverse complement strand
TTAAATTATATAATGTTGTGGCATGACAAGTCTCTATTTGACCGAGCGCTAAGGTCGTGATAAATGAGGGTTGAAGGTTAGGGTTTTTCCGCAAAAAAATATCAATCGTTTTCACTGATTGATGACAAATTGAGGTATTATAGATCCAATGAAGGAAAAATACGATCCAAAGACAATCGAATCCAAGTGGCAAAAAAAATGGGAAGAGTCAAAAATCTTCAAGGTTCAAGAAGAGCCCGGCAAGGAAAAATATTATCTACTGGAGATGTTTCCTTATCCATCGGGTAACATCCACATGGGGCATGTGCGGAACTATACCATCGGAGATGTGGTTGCAAGGTACAAAACAATGAGGGGATTCAATGTCCTTCACCCAATGGGATGGGATGCATTCGGTATGCCGGCGGAAAACGCGGCAATAGCAAACAATAGCCATCCGGCCGAATGGACCTATGCTAATATTAACACCATGCGATCCCAGCTGAAGCAACTTGGCTTTTCTTATGATTGGGACCGAGAAATCGCCACTTGCAGTCCTGAATATTACCGCTGGGAGCAATGGCTTTTTCTAAAAATGTACGAAAAAGGGATGGCCTACAGGAAAGAAGCATATGTGAATTGGTGTGAACCCTGCCAAACGGTTCTTGCCAATGAACAAGTAGAAGCCGGTATGTGCTGGCGTTGCGGCAAGGCTGTCAGGCAAAAAGAACTTTGGCAATGGTTTTTCCGCATTACGGATTACGCTGAAGATCTCTTGCTGTATTGTGACAAACTTCCCGGCTGGCCGGAAAAAGTTGTCACGATGCAGAAAAACTGGATTGGAAAGAGCCTGGGAGCAGAAATCAGGTTTCCCATCGAAAACAGCAATGAAGTTATACCCGTTTTTACAACCAGACAAGATACAGTTTGTGGGGCAACTTTCATGTGTCTGGCACCCGAGCATCCATTGGTGTTCAAGCTGTCAACGGGCACTCGGAACGAAAAAAAAGTTGGCGAATTCATCGAGCGCATTCTCGCGCAAGATCGGTCCGCCAGAGCAGTGGAAAGTTATGAAAAGGAGGGCGTTTTTATAGGTGCTTATTGTATTAACCCGTTAAACGGAAGACGAATGCCCATCTATACGGCCAACTTTGCTTTGATGGAGTATGGAACCGGTGCGGTCATGTCGGTTCCGGCGCATGATCAGAGAGATCTCGATTTTGCCAGGAAGTTCGGTTTGGACGTTGTGGTCGTGGTAAAACCGTACGATGACGATCTCGATTCGGCCACGATGACGGAAGCATTCACCGGAGAGGGAATATTGGTCAATTCCGGTCAGTTTGACGGGTTGGAAAGCGTCAAAGCACTTGATGAGATTGCTTCCTATCTGGAACAACAACGTATGGGAAAAAAAGCTGTAAGTTTCAGATTAAGAGACTGGGGCATTTCCAGGCAGCGTTATTGGGGAACACCGATTCCAATGATTCATTGCCGTACGTGTGGTACCGTTCCGGTACCGGAAGAGGATTTGCCTATTTTGCTTCCGGAGGATATTGATCTTCTGGAAGGCGGAAAATCGCCGCTGCCGACGCTTGATTATTTTGTCACGGCCAGGTGTCCGGTCTGTGGCGACCCCGATGCAAAAAGAGAAACCGATACCATGGACACGTTTGTCGAGTCGTCGTGGTACTATGAGAGATACTGCAGTCCAAATTGTGAAAGTGGCATGTTCGACAGCGATGCCGTAGACTACTGGATGCCGGTAGACCAATACATTGGAGGTGTCGAACACGCAATTTTACATCTTCTTTATTCCAGGTATTTTACCCGCGTATTGAACGATTTTGGTCTTGTTAAGTGCAAGGAACCCTTTACCCGTCTGTTAACCCAGGGGATGGTCTGCAAAGAGACGGTGTCTTGTCCGGAGCACGGATATCTTCTGCCTGAAGAGGTGAGAGGGAGTGACGGCGATCGACATTGCCAACGATGTGACGGGGTGATTACCGTGGGACGTGTTGAAAAGATGTCAAAATCGAAAAAGAACGTTATCGAACCCAATGTTCTACTTGAAAAATACGGTGCAGATACGACCAGGCTTTTTTGTCTTTTTGCAGCCCCGCCCGAGAGAGATCTGGAATGGAGCGAGCAGGGAGTTGAAGGAGGGTATCGATTTTTAAAACGTTTTTGGCGCCTTGCTTTGAGATGGATGGAGATGATCAAAACCGTATCTCCGTTTGATGGTACCCAAGACAAGTTGGATCCCGAGTTGCGAAAGGTGTTCAGAAAGACTCATTCAACCATATACAAGGTTACAAAAGATATTGAAGATCGATATCATTTCAATACCGCCATCAGTGCAATCATGGAACTCGTAAACATGTTGTACGGAATAGACTCTACTGAAGACAATCCTCAGAAAAGAATCGTGATGAGGGGAGCCATGGAGGCCGTCGCACTCCTCTTGTCACCGATTGTTCCCCATTTTGCCGAAGAACTCTGGGAAACCATGGGATTTGAGACAAGTGTCGTGAAAGCCCCCTGGCCCTCATACAGTGAGGATGCACTGGTAAAAGATGATCTCTTGATCGTTGTTCAGGTAAACGGAAAGCTTAGAAACAGGTTCACAGTTGGTGCGGATGCAGACGATGACACCATTAAATCGCTGGCTTTATCCGATGAACGGATTCAGAAATTTATAGACAATAAACCAATCAAGAAAGTTATTGTGGTAAAGAAAAAG
This sequence comes from uncultured Desulfobacterales bacterium, assembly GCA_937925895.1. Classification (GTDB taxonomy): domain Bacteria; phylum Desulfobacterota; class Desulfobacteria; order Desulfobacterales; family UBA11574; genus CALANC01. The sequence continues at coordinate 8,056 of CALANC010000175.1, read as the reverse complement.
CTGGTGAATATTGTGGTATAACTCACCACACCAAAGGTTAAGGATACTGAAGTGAATTTGAACCGGAATTATATTCAATTCGTTGTTTTGGTTTCAATATTCCTACACGCTTGCGGCTACCGGTTTGCCGGTGGGGGAAATTTGCCTAATGGCATTCGATCGATTCGCATACAAATACTTGAAAACCGTACTGCTGAAACCGGAGTGGAGAGCTTATTTACCAATGATTTAATATATGAGATCACCAAAAATAGAAAGGCGATATTGACAAGCAGCCAAGACGCCGACGCGACCCTTACCGGGGTTATTGAATCCATTAGAAGCGAGACAATTTCCAGAGCGGGTCAATTAACCGCCATTGAAAAACGGGTGACTGCTGTTGTCGATCTGAAATTGACGGATCCGGGTGGAAAATTAATATGGTCTGCAAAAGGTGTTTCAGAAAACGAGGCCTATGATGCGTCGGGGGACAAGCAATTATCCGAACGGAACAAACGGACAGCCATCGAGGCGCTTTCGAAACGGCTCGCAGAAAAAATTTACCGCCGGTTGACAGACGATTTTTAAAGGATATTTCATGAAATATCCGGGCCAGCCAGCAAATATATCTCAGGGAATCCACTCGTGTCGGGTGGTTTCTATTTTTTTAATCAACCGGAAGATATTGCGTTTACCTGTCTGGAGAGGCGAGACAGCTTTCGAGACGCAGTGTTTTTGTGGATGACACCTTTTTTTGCTGCTTTGTCGATTGCAGACTGAGCGGCATTTAGTTGGTTTAAAGCAGTTTCTTTCGAATTTTCATTCACAGCAAGCCGTACGCTTTTTTCGACGTTTTTAACTCTTGTTTTCGTTGATTTATTACGCAGTCGTTTTTTTTCATTCTGCCGCGCACGCTTTAATGCAGATTTATGATTGGCCAAATTTATAGACTCCTTTCAATAAGATTAAAAACATCAAAATTACAAAGAAGTAAATGATATGTCAAGAAATATCTTAATTCAGCCTATAAAATCTGTGTTTCAAGGCAAGATTCTAAATGAACCTACCAACCATACAAACAAGAGATGAAAATGGCCGTGTGACCAAGGCTGCCGGCGTTGTCGGGTCTGCAACTTTTTTGAGTCGTATTTTTGGATTTATTAGAGACGTTGTCATTGCCTGGTTCTTTGGCGCCGGACTCAGTTCAGATGCTTTTTTTGTCGCTTTCAGGATTCCCAATCTACTGAGAAGACTATTTGCAGAAGGATCTTTGAGTGTTGCTTTTATACCTGTTTTCACAGAATACCTTGCCCATCGAGGGAAAAATGAAGCCTTTGAACTGGCAAGGTCCGCTATCCGATTGCTTTCCATTTTACTGGTTGCAACAACTATCATAGGCATTTTACTGGCCCCGGTTATCGTTCGTATTATTGCACCGGGATTTGCTGCCTCACCCGGAAAGCTTTCTGTTACCATTTTCTTGACCCGCATCATGTTTCCGTACATTTTTTTTATCGGAATGGTAGCACTTTCCATGGGAATCCTTAATGTGTTAGATCACTTTGCCGCGCCTGCCCTCGCACCGGTATTATTAAACATTTCAATAATAGGTTCGGTGTTTTTAATTTCGCCTTACATGGATAATCCCGTAACAGGGCTTGCCATCGGCGTGCTCATTGGCGGCTTTTTACAGCTTGGACTTCAAGTGCCCTTTCTCATTAAGAAGGGGGTCTTTTTCTGGAAAAAGGCAAAGATCTACCATCCGGGCCTCAAAAAGATCGGCTTACTGATGCTTCCCACCATATTTGGTGCAGCAGTGTATCAAGTCAACATTTTAGTAGGGACCCTTCTGGCTTCTTTATTGGCCGAAGGGAGTGTTTCGTATCTTTACTATGCTGACCGGCTGGTACAATTTCCTCTCGGTATATTTGCCATTGCCACAGCTACTGCCGTTCTACCAAGCCTTTCCAGACAAGCGGCACAAAATGACTTATCGGCCGTCAGGGTGACATTTTCCTATGCCATGAGAATGATTTTTTTTATTACCATTCCATCAATGGTCGGTTTGATCGTTCTGCGAGAACCGATCGTTGCCCTGTTATTCAAAAGAGGGGCTTTTGATGCTGAGACGACTCGTTTGACTGCATATGCCCTTTTGTATTATAGTATAGGTCTGTGGGCGTTTTCGGCTGTACGAATCGTTGTTTCTACCTTTTATGCTTTACAAGATACGAAGACGCCGGTGCGAATGGCAGTTATATCTGTTGGCGCAAATATAATATTTGCTGTCATTCTTATGAGACCGATGGGGCACGGAGGGCTTGCGCTTGCTACTTCTTTGGCATCGATACTAAATCTGGTGCTCCTTGTCCGTGCACTGCGGGATAAGCTCGGGCAATTGGATTTAAGACATATATCGACATCGGTTGTCAAAACCATGATTTGTTCGGGTATGATGGGGGCGGTTGTCTGGGTTACGGCCTTGTTTATAATTCCATCTGACAACCAAACATCATCCGGTCTATTTTTCGGACTCACGGGGAGCATCGTCACCGGACTTATTCTTTACGGTTCGTTTTCATTATTTTTTAAAAGTAAGGAATTGGAAAAGGTTGTGGACATCGCCAGAAAAGGAATTCGATAAAAGTGAGTTCAAAACAAAACATCCTGATTGCTGTCGTCATACTATCCTTGTTCTCGTTGCTCTTATTCATCGTTTTTGGTGAAAATGGTCTTGCTGATTTAAACTTATTGAAGACCGAGCGGGACGGTCTGTTAAAGCAGAATGAGGAACTCGTGCAGAAAAACCTTTCTTTATACCGGGAAATTGAACGATTAAAGAATGATCCAAAGTATGTAGAAGATGTGGCCAGACAAGAACTGGGTGTCATCGGCAAGGACGAAATCATATTCAAAGTAAAGAAAAAAAGAAAGGCTGAAATTGATTAAAGATGAGGTTTTTTACACCAAGACCATGGCAAAAGTGTTTGCTGACCAAGGAAATCTGGAGAAGGCCGCGGAAATATATAAATACTTGTTAAGACGGGAACCGCAGCGTCATGATCTAATTGATGCACTTTCTGATATTGAAAAAAAAAGCATCCAAACAGGTAATAGAGAGCTGGAAGAAATATTCGCCAAATGGGTCGATCTTTTAATCAAGTATAACGGCATACAGAAACTAAAAGAACTTCAACGTTGTTTAACTGAGGGATCTTAAAATCTATTAAAGACTTAATTGACCATAGCAGAATAATGAAAGCAATCATAGAGAACAAAAATATCGTGCTTGGGGTTTCAGGGGGTATTGCAGCCTATAAAAGTGTCGAACTTTTAAGACTCATGGTTAAGCGAGGGGCAAATGTGAGGGTGATAATGACTAAAAATGCCCGTTGGTTTGTGGGGCCACTCACATTTAAAGCCTTGTCAGGCCAACCGGTTTGTACCGATCTTTTTGAAAACGGTGAGGATGCCTCAATCAGACACATCGACTGGGCCGGTGAGGCGGATGCTGTTGTTATTGCTCCGGCTACAGCCAATATCATAGGAAAACTTGCCAACGGCGTGGCGGATGATGCTTTGAGTACATTCATTCTTGCTGTGACATGCCCTATGATATTGTGCCCTTCCATGAACTCTCAAATGTATGAAAGCAAAGCGGTTCAAAGGAATATAGAACGACTCAAAGCCGATGGACATTTTGTTATAGATCCTGACTCAGGACAGCTGGCATGCGGCACAACGGGTCCCGGCCGCCTTCCCGAGCCGGAGGATATTCTCGATAGGCTTATCTATTACCTGTCACCCAAGGACTTGAAAGGCAAACGCCTACTCGTAACAGCCGGGCCTACCCGTGAATCTATTGATCCGGTGAGGTTCATCAGCAACCCGTCTTCTGGCAAAATGGGCTTTGCAGTTGCCAAAGCTGCGGAGAAAAGGGGAGGGGATGTTACTCTAATTACGGGCCCGACGAATTTAGCCGATCTCAACAACGTAAAGATGTTAAAGGTAAATACCGCCCAAGGCATGGCGGAAGCAGTTTTCAGCCACATGGAGCATGCCGATATAATCATAAAAGTGGCAGCCGTCTCAGATTACAGACCCAAAGAACAGACGGAGCAGAAGATAAAAAAAGATAATATAAGTGAGTTGGTGGTTTTTCTGGAAGAGAATCCGGACATCCTCAAAGAGCTTGGTCGAAGAAAAAAGAACCAGATTCTCGTTGGTTTTGCTGCAGAAACGGAAAATCTTGAGAAACACTCACAAAAAAAATTGACCGAAAAAAATCTTGACCTGATTGTGGGAAACATTGTTGGCCGACCTTCTTCCGGATTCGATGCCGAGACCAATAAAGCAACATTGTTCTATAAAGACGGAACGACAGAGCCTCTCCCAACTATGGAAAAAGATGATCTTGCCCATGTTCTTCTGGACCGGATTTTACAGCTGTGAAAGATCTAGGTAACAAAATTTCAGGTCATACCCTTTTAAAGAATGCGATATGAAACTCGCTTTGGCAAAGTGAAACATGAGAGAAACTTGTCGGCATATCGCTTTTTAGAAAAAGCAATACCCTGAAAAATGTTTCAAAACATACAAAATGACTTCCAGCCCCCGTAATAAAGAAGAAGACGTTTCACAAGTTTTTAAAGAAACGGTCGAAGAAATAAATAACACCTTTCAGTTTTTAGCCGAGACAGGATGGAAGGGGTTTGATTGCTCGGAGGAGAGCCTTAAAAAAATTGAAAAATGGGGTGGCGAAGATATAAAATTATCCGAAACCCTCGAAGAAATTCGTGTTGATTTAGGGGATTGTCAACGATGCCGGCTTTCCAAACAGAGAAGACATATTGTTTTTGGCTCCGGCAATCCTCATGCCCGGCTCGTTTTTGTGGGAGAAGGACCTGGATATGATGAGGATCAAAAAGGAGAGCCTTTTGTAGGTGCAGCAGGCCAGCTTCTCACCAAAATTATTGAGGCGATAAAATTTACCCGCAAGCACGTTTATATTTGTAATATTATAAAGTGTCGGCCCCCTGGAAACAGGAATCCCATGTCTGACGAAATAAGAACGTGTTTTCCTTTTTTAAAAAGGCAGATCTTGGCCATAAAACCGGAGTTTATTTGTGCTTTGGGAACTTTTGCAGCTCAAACACTCCTTGAAACCAAGATACCGATTTCTAAATTGAGGGGACAATTCCATAATTATATGGGCATAAAAGTCATACCCACATATCATCCGGCGTACCTGTTGCGCAACACCGATAAAAAGCGTGACTGTTGGGAGGATATGAAGAAGTTGATGGCAGCATTGGGGGGTTAGCAACGGCGTATACATACCAAGTTGGAATTTAATTGACGCCGTTTAAAATAGATGCATTCCGGTTGTGCGAAACTTGAGTAAATGAATTCCATTATGAAGACAATACGCCCTTTTTTAGCCCTGTCATTAATTTTGCTCTGTTTTACCGTGAACGGGCATGCAGACACGAATGAGATCTATATCGTCAAGGTCTCAGGATCTATCAATCCTGCCGTGGCTGATTTTTTTAAAAAAAGTATCGCAAAGGCTTCGGAAGATAAAGTTTCTTGTATTATCATCGAGTTTGATACGCCCGGAGGTCTTTCCGAGTCAATGCGTGAAATCGTCATGGCAATTTATGCCAGTAAAGTTCCTGTTGTCATCTATGTTTCGCCAAGCGGTGCCAGGGCTGCTTCCGCCGGTGTGATGATTACCCTGGCGGCGGACATTGCTGCTATGGCACCCGGGACGAATATCGGTGCTGCTCATCCTGTAGGCGCCGGCGGTAAAGAAATCGGCGGCAGTATGGCAGATAAGATAGTCAATGATATGGTTGCACATTCCAGAAGTATCGCGGAAAAAAGGGGCAGAAACGCCGAGTGGGTTGAAAAAGCTATCCGTAAAAGTGTTTCCATTACCGAAACCGAGGCGTTGAAAATGAATGTAATCGATATCATCTCGAAAGATATGGATGATCTAATACGCAAGATAAATGGTCGTACAGTCAAAGAAAAAGGAGTATTGAAACTTGATAATGTAAAAAAGACAGTGTTGAAAGAAAATTTAAGGACAAAGATTTTAAAAACCATCAGCGACCCCAATATCGCCTATATCCTGATGATGATCGGTTTGGCCGGTCTTTATTTCGAACTGTCACATCCGGGGTCGATTTTCCCGGGAGTGATCGGAGGGATTTCACTTATTTTGGCCTTTTTTGCCTTCCAGACAATACCGGTGAACTATGCGGGGTTTCTCCTAATCGTTCTTGCCCTTGTTTTTTTCATCATGGAGATGAAAATTTCGAGTTATGGTCTTTTGAGCATTGCCGGTATCACGTCACTTCTGTTGGGTTCTTTGATGTTGTTTGAAAAGGGTGGTTCTGATTTAAGATTGTCTTGGACGGTACTGTTGCCAACAATCTTAATTGTATCAGGATTTTTCGTGGTTATCTCAGGACTGGTGTTTAAATCGCATATATCAAAGCCCAAAACCGGCGCCGGGGGACTTATTGGAGAAATCGGGGTGGTAAAAAAAGCACTCATACCCGAAGGGAAAGTATTTGTTCACGGTGAGCTTTGGAATGCGATGTCCAAAAAGCATATACAAGAAGGTGCCAAGATTCGCGTGTTAAAGGTTGTCAACTTGGTGCTTGAAGTTGAGGAGGTGTAAAATGTGGTTCAGTGTCATTGTAATCGTTGTACTGACCGGGTTGTTTCTGTCAGCGGCTATACGCATATTAAACGAGTACGAACGCGGAGTTATATTCAGACTTGGACGTGTTATTAAAGCCAAAGGTCCGGGGTTAATTATTTTAATTCCGGTGGTCGATAAAATGCAAAAAGTCAGTATGCGTTTGGTTGCCATGGATGTGGATCCCCAAGATGTTATTACCAGAGACAACGTTTCTGTTAAAGTGAATGCAGTGATTTATTTCAGAGTAATTGAACCAATTAAAGCCGTGATCGAAGTGGAAGACTACAGTTATGCAATGGCTCAGCTGGCACAGACAACCATAAGGAGTGTCTGCGGTCAGGCAGAACTCGATGAATTGTTGTCTGCCAGAGATAAAATAAATTCTCAGCTCCAGGAAATTCTCGATACCCATACGGACCCCTGGGGCATAAAAGTGGCGACTGTGGAGCTCAAGCACATCGATTTGCCTCAGGAAATGCAGCGCTCCATGGCAAAGCAGGCCGAGGCGGAGAGAGAACGACGAGCCAAGGTGATAAATGCAGAGGGGGAATTTCAAGCAGCTGCAAAGCTTGCCGAGGCATCCGAGATTATTGGTGAACACCCCATGGCACTGCAGCTCAGATATCTTCAGACCATGCGTGAAATATCTGCGGAACAGAATACCACAACCATTTTTCCGATCCCCCTCGATTTGTTTAAACCTTTTCTGGATATCGGGAAGAAGCGTGAAAAAGGGGAAGGAGAATAAATCTAATAAACCGAATCAAAACTATTGACATAATAACAAAAAATAGCTTACTAGATATCTTTTTTAAATTTTTAATTAGTTATGAAGCGGGGGTTGTCCACCTCCGCTTATACTTTTAACACAACGGATAAAAAGGAGAACTTTAAGGCATGGGTACGAAGAAAAAGGAAAAAAAAGAAAAACCGCTGGAAAAGATGACGGCCAAGGAGTTGCGGGATTTAGGCAAACAAATACCTGATATAACAGGTGTTTATGGCATGAACAAGGCCGAACTCATTAACGCCATAAAACAGGCGAGAGGAATAGTAGAAGATACAGAAAAAAAGACGGATTCATCGGTTCGGGAAATTAAAAAAAAGATAAGGGCATTGAAGGCGGAACAAGAGATTGCCATAAATAACAACGACAAAAAAATGGCGGCCATTTACAAACGTCGGATTACGAAACTGAAGAAAAAGACACGTAGAGCTGCATAATCGACCGTGAATGATAAATTTATGATTAACCCGGCATATATTGCCTTTGATATTGATGGTGTGTTTGCGGACACCATGACATTGTTCCTTCAAATAGCAAGAGAAGAATATGGCCTTGACGGTTTCAGATACGAAGAC
>CALANC010000174.1 GCA_937925895.1 uncultured Desulfobacterales bacterium | reverse complement strand
TTTTAAGAAATTTTTCCTCATTTGAATTTGCCTGTTCAACGATTTCCCTGTCCGTCCCGGACGCTCTTCAGGAAGTGCCAATTTTAGTTTGGCTAAAATGAATAATATACTAATGTTATTATAATTCATGACATGTAATTTAATTATGTCAAGCAAAATTAAGTATAATTTATATATAATTCTATCGAATTAGAACATATTGTAATTTATTTAATTAAATTGCTATATATTGTGCAACTGAAAATCGAGATATTGAGTAAAATCGAACTGTTCTGCAAAAAAATCTCTTTTGGTACCTCCCACTTTTTACCTCTTTTTTCACGGGTTCAAAATAATCCTTGACTGCAAAATCCAATTTAAAGTATGCACATAAATCTGTGCACAACACACGTCTTCTTGTGCATATTCTCTTGTGACTTTTTTACAAAAAAAAGGTTAAATTTATTTTTTTTCGCATTTTTGTATTGGAGGAAATTTTTCGAAAAATTCCGAATAGAATCTATGATTTAAATTTTCGGTATTTTGGAAATTTTTTTTCTGCAGATCCATGTGCGATGGTATAATCTTTGCTATTCGTATATTCGAGTTCGGAACCGTTATAGTGAGATGATCTAGCCAAAAATATAAAGAGGGAAAATGTAAGTCATTAATATTTTTCAAGGCAGGGTAAAAAATGAGTGTAAAGAAACAAAATACCATTCTTGTAGTTGATGATGAAAACGGTGTCCGCCAGTCATTTAACATGGTCTTAAAAAATGACTACAATGTGTTGCTTGCTGGATCAGGGCAAGAAGCAATGGATATTTTTACCAAGAAATCAGCCGATATGATTCTGCTTGACATCATGTTGCCAGATTTTGATGGTCTTGATCTTTTGAAAAAATTCAAGGAAACAGATCCGAATACGGAAATTGTTATGGTAACGGCAGTGAAGGAAGTTCAGACAGCTGTAAAGGCGATGAAGCTGGGTGCGTATGACTACATTATCAAACCATTTAAAATTGAAAAAGTTATGACTGTAATCAGAAGAGCCCTGGAAAAACAGAGTCTTGTTAAGGAAGTCACCTATCTTAGAAACGAATTGAAAAGGTATCACTCTTTTGAAGAGATGGTGGGGAAGGACAAAAAAATGGGAGATATTTTTGAGTTAATCTCAACTGTTGCCAAGGGTGATGGAACCGTGCTTATCCAGGGGGAGAGTGGAACCGGTAAAGAACTGGTTGCCAGAGCGATTCATAACCGGAGTCCAAGGAATGACCAGCCTTTTGTGGTGATCAATTGCGCAGCCATACCACCAACACTGATGGAAAGCGAAATTTTTGGCTACAATCGGGGCGCTTTTACCGGGGCTGCAAAAACGAGTATGGGCAAATTAGAGATCGCCCATAAGGGAACCGTATTTCTTGATGATATTGACTCTTTGGATATCAATATGCAGGCCAAGCTCCTCAGAATTATCCAGGAGAAAGAATTTGAGAGACTGGGAAGCAACAAAGTTATCAAAGCTGATATAAGATTTGTCGCTGCTTCCAACAAAGATCTTGAAAATATGATTTCTGAAGGGAAATTTCGTGAAGACCTTTTCTATCGGCTCAATGTCTTTCCCATAAAACTGCCCCCATTGAGAAAAAGAAAAAGAGACATCCCATTACTGCTAAACCACTTTATTGAACTGTTTGCAAAAGAAACAGGAAATTCCCCAAAAAATATTTCTGATAAGGCGATCAGGGTGTTACAAGAATATGATTGGCCGGGTAACGTTAGAGAACTAAAAAATCTTGTAGAAAGATTGCTGACCATCACAAAGGGTTCTATGATTCGTATTGAGGACGTCTCTACCCTAAATGTCGCCCAAAAGGAGATAAAAGAGGTGACCCTAAAAGAAGCGGTGAGATCGTTTGAAAAACGTTATATTTCCGAAACCCTTGAAAGTGTAAACGGAAGTAGGAAAAAAGCAGCAGAGCTTCTGGGTGTCCATCGTAATACCCTTTTATCAAAAACAAATGAATTTGGGCTCAGCAACAAAGGAGTATCTTCCTTACCCTTGAATTAAATTGCCATTGTTTTTCAAAGGTCTCTTGTATTCATTGAGACGTTAGGTTAAGTAAAGGATCCGGCTCGGAGCACCAGGTTTATTAGGCTGGCTAAATATTGAACAATTCCCTATCTATTTGCCCTCTTTTTTTCCATTTATCCTTGACATGAAATTGTGACTTGTTTATATGACTTCTCTTAATGTATTTTTCTTAATTCATTTTCAATTTTAAGCCTCATGCTAATTAATTTACTCGAGCAAAGAAAAACCGCTATCTTAAAAAAATGGTTCGCCCTGGCAGTTGAGACCTATCCATCTGACACGGCCAAATTTCTAAAAAGTCAGAAAGATCCTTTTGCCAATCCTGTTGGCAGAACCATTTACCGGGGTTTGGAAGCGTTAATGGACGAGCTTTTGAAAGAAATAGATTATGAAAAACTCGTTTCCTCCCTCGACCCGATCGTTAGAATAAGAGCGGTTCAGGACTTTTCTCCATCACAAGCCATTGGTTTTATCTTTTTCTTGAAAAACGTCATCAGAGAAATTTTACATAATGAGATTGCTGAAAAAAAAATTGTCAACGAATTGATTTTGTTCGAGTCAAAGATCGATGAAATCGTCCTGATTGCCTTTAACCTTTATGTTCAATGCAAGGAAAAGGTTTATGAACTCAAGGCCAATGAATTGAAAAACAGGACGTTAAAGGCCTTTGAAAGGGCGGGTATAATAAGTGAGTTGCCGCCGGATGAGCCGAAATTTGAACCTATTAATACGTAAGGAGGCTTAAAGCAAAACAAGGAATTGAAAAAAATCTTGAAAATATTTATTTGTTTTATAGGAACCTGATAAGATTTTTTGCAAATATTTTTGTGTTGCCTCAGAGCCAAAGAAGTGAGGTAATGTTATAATGAATATAAATTACATGTATTCCCTCCTAGCGGTTATTGTTCTCTTTTTGCTTGCCTTCATCGGTGTAAAACTACCAGGGGGTGAGTTCTTGTTCGGCATTTTGCTGCCTTATCTGGCTATAACGATTTTTATTGTCGGGTTTGTTTACCGTATTGTTGGTTGGGCGCGTGCGCCCGTACCGTTCCGGATTCCCACAACCTGTGGGCAGCAGAAGTCTCTTCCTTGGTTCAAACCGGCTAAATTAGACAATCCGTCTTCAACAGGGGCCGTTATTGCCAGAATGTTTTTAGAGATCGTCTTCTTTCGGTCATTATTCAGAAATACGAAGTGTGAGTTAAAAGAGGGAAACAAGCTTTCTTATGAGTGGGAAAAGTGGCTTTGGATAGGAGCCCTGGCGTTTCATTGGGCGTTTTTTACCGTGATAATCAGACATATGCGGTTTTTTCTTGAACCCGTCCCTGCTTGCCTTCAACTGCTTGATAAACTGGATGGATTCCTTCAAATCGGATTGCCGGGCCTTTTATTGTCCGGCGTCGTTCTTCTTGCCGCAGCGCTTTTTCTGTTTTTGAGGAGAGTCTTCACCCCGCAGGTTAAATATATCTCGCTGGCTTCAGACTTTTTTCCTCTCTTTCTTATTATGGGCATAGCGTTTACCGGTATCCTGATGCGCTATTTTACGAAGGTGGATGTCGTGGGTATAAAAGGTTTTACCATGGGCTTGGTGACGATTAAACCCCATATCCCCGAGGGCATCGGCAGTCTTTTTTATATTCACCTGTTTTTTGTCTGTGTGTTTTTGGCATATTTTCCGTTCAGCAAGCTCATGCATTTGGGGGGAATCTTTATGAGTCCGACAAGAAACCTGACGACCAACAGCCGCGAAAAAAGACATATCAATCCATGGAATTACCCGGTTAAGGTCCACACATACCAGCAATATGAAGATGATTTCAGGGAGAAAATGATAGAAGCTGGAGTACCTGTGGAGAAAACGATAGAGGAAACACCTCCTGAGGAACCAAAGGAAAAGGAGTAAATAATGTCAGACGTCCCAAAACCGGAAGAAATTTTATCCCAAATCGCTCCAAAACCGCCTAGCACGGGATGGATGGATACTCCCGCCGAGATCAGACCGGGGATGTATTGTTACGCCTCGAATCCGAAAAGCGTTGAAACTGTCGGCCTTCCATATCCAAGACAGTGGAACCCAGTTGAAGAAGATTGGAACCTGCCAGAAGACTGGAAGGAGATTATTTCAAAAGGCTTCAAAGAGCGACTTGAAAGATTTCGTTCCATAAAAGTATTCATGGATATCTGTGTCCGTTGTGGAGCTTGTGCCGATAAATGCCATTTTTTTATTGGCTCAGGAGATCCGAAAAATATGCCCGTTTTACGAGCCGAACTTCTTCGGTCAGTCTATAGAAATGATTTTACGGCCGCCGGCAAAATAATTGGATCTCTCGGGAAGAACTTTCAAAAGAGCATCGGTGCAAGGGAACTGACCTTGGATGTTTTGAAAGAGTGGTGGTACTATCTTTTTCAATGCTCGGAATGCCGACGCTGCTCGGTGTTCTGCCCGTATGGCATCGATACAGCCGAGATAACCATCATGGGT